>CAJGDZ010000093.1 GCA_904502055.1 uncultured Clostridia bacterium
CAAGGAGCTTCTGTATGAAGCAGAGACCCAAATGGCGGAGATCTACCATATGAATTCGGTTCGCATCCTGCCAAGGTACCCGAGAGAGTGCTTTGATGAGGATTATCTTGCGCAGGTGCTTTTGGAGACCGAGCGCATCGGTCTTGTGGCCAAGGGATTTTTCTCACATTACGATGCCCGTCTTGAGGGTAACCGAATCACGATCTCGATCCCCTTTGGTGAGGGTGGCGTTCATCTTTTGTACGATGCCAAAACTCCCTCTGTGATCGAGCGTATTTTGAAATCGGAATTTGATTTGAATTTTGAGGTCAAGATCGAGCAGGACGAGGGAGCGCTTCTGTATATGCAGGATGTTCAGACACGTGAAATGGAGAGGCTTGACGCCGAGGTGCGCGCCGCAAGCGTCGCCTATGCAAGCCGTCCGCGCGGCGGAAGTGAAAGCGCCTATGCGCCGTCGGCAGTATCCGCAACGCCTGCTGAGCCATCCTTGCCCCGTGTGGCTTCGCTTCTGAAGGAGGGACAAGCCCCCACGCTTGAGAACGGTATTTTCACCTCGGGCTATATTCGTTTTGATCTGAACGAGGCGAATTTTGCCATCGGCGAGCCCTTTGAGCTTGCCCCCATCGCGCTCTCCGAGATGACCCACCCGATGAAGGCAACGCTGGTCGGCGAGGTGTTCGGCTTCTCGCAGGAGGCCAATCGAACCGGAGACAAAATACATACCGTGTATAACATTACCGACGGCTATACCTCGCTTGAGGTGCATCACTCCTTTATGGAGCCCGAGGATGCCAAGCAGCTTGCCTCGGTAGTTTCCAACGGAGCTTGCGTGGCTCTCAAGGGCTACGCCAAGCATGAGACACGCCGCGGAAGGGTCGATGAGGATCTGGTCTTTTTTCCGTCGAGCATTGCCGTTGTGTCCAAGATCAAGCGTAAGGACAACGCTCCCAAAAAGCGTGTGGAGCTTCATTTGCATACCAATATGTCGGCGATGGACGCCCTGATCACGCCCGATGATGCCGTAAAGACCGCCAAGGCGTGGGGACATCCCGCCGTTGCGATCACCGACCACGGAAATCTTCAGGGCTTTCCCGATGCTATGCTGACATCCGAGAAGATCGGAGATATTAAGGTCATTTACGGTATGGAGGCGTATTTTGTCAACGATACCGCAAGTGCAGCCAGCGGACACATTACCGCAGGATTTGACGATGAGATCGTGATTTTCGATATTGAGACGACCGGCCTTTCGGTGCTCAATTGCGGCATTACCGAGATCGGTGCGGTCAAGATCAAAAAGGGCAAGGTGATTGACCGATTCAATACCTTTGTCAACCCCGAAATGCCCATTCCCGAGGAAATTGTAAAGCTTACCTCAATCACAAACGACATGGTGAAGGACGCGCCGCTTGTGGGTGACGCGTTGAAGGCGTTTTTCTCCTTTACGGGAAATGACCTCCTTGTGGCACACAATGCCAACTTTGATATTGGTTTTATTCGCCATTTTGCTGAAAAGTCCGGGCTTCCGTTCCCAAATCCCCACCTGGATACGCTGGCGCTTTCGCGTTTCCTCAATCCGGATCTCAAGAATCATAAGCTTGACACGCTGGCAAAGCTCTACGAGCTCGGTGACTTCAATCACCACAGAGCCTGCGATGACGCGGAGATGCTGGCGCACATTTTCTTCTGTATGATGGGGCGTATGAAGGAAATGGATATGAACAGCTTTGCGGATATGCACAATGAAATGGTGGCAAAATCCGACCCCTTAAAGCTTCCGACCTACCACCAAATCCTTCTGGTCAAGAACAAGGTGGGGCTGAAAAACCTTTACAAGCTGGTTTCCTACGGATATCTGAAATACTACAAGCGAAATCCGCGCGTTCCCAAGTCGGAGCTGGAAAAGCACCGTGAGGGCCTCATTGTCGGCTCGGCCTGCGAGGCGGGTGAGCTGATGCGCGCGATCATTGAAAACAAAACCGAGGCCGAGATCGAGGAGATCGTGAATTTTTACGATTACCTGGAAATTCAGCCTATTTGCAACAACCGCTTTTTGATTGAAGAGGGCATTGTGGCAAACGACGAGGGACTTCGCAACCTCAATCGCCGCATCGTGGCACTGGGTGAGAAGTACAACAAGCCCGTTGTTGCCACCTGTGATGCACACTTCAGAGACAAAGAGGACGAGATCTACCGTAAGATCCTTATGGCAGGTATGAAATATAAGGACGCTGATAAGGACGTCGGCATCTATTTCCGTACCACCGAGGAGATGCTGGAGGAGTTTGCCTACCTTGGCGAGCAAAAGGCCTACGAGGTCGTGGTGGAAAACACCAATAGGATTGCGGATATGATCGAGGACGACGTGCGTCCCATTCCGAAGGGCACTTTTACGCCCAATATGGAGGGCGCGGAGGATGACCTTCAGCGAATTTGCTGGGAAAACGCCAAAAAGCGCTATGGTGAGCCGCTTCCCGAAATCGTGGAAAAGCGTCTGGCAAGAGAGCTTGATTCCATCATCAAAAACGGCTTTGCGGTGCTTTACATGATCGCGCAAAAGCTGGTTTGGTACAGTGAGAGCGAGGGATATCTCGTTGGCTCGCGCGGATCGGTCGGTTCCTCCTTCGTCGCTTCGATGGCAGGTATTTCCGAGGTGAATCCTCTGCCGCCGCACTATTACTGTCCGAATCCCGAGTGTAAGCATTCGGAATTCTTCACCGACGGAAGTGTCGGCTCGGGCTTTGACCTGCCCGATAAGATTTGCCCCAAATGCGGAACGCCATACCAGGCGGACGGACACGACATTCCCTTTGAGACCTTCCTTGGCTTCCACGGTGATAAGTCGCCCGATATCGACCTGAATTTCTCAGGCGACGTGCAGGGAAAAGTGCATAAGTACACCGAGGAGCTGTTCGGCGCTGAAAACGTCTTTAAGGCGGGAACCATCGGTACGGTTGCCGATAAGACGGCGTACGGATACGTGAAAAAGTACCTGGAGGAAAAGGGCATCAGCCTCTCGCGTGCGGAGGTCAACCGTATGGTTGACAAATGTGTGGGCATTAAGCGCACCACAGGTCAGCACCCGGGCGGCATCATCGTTGTCCCCCGTGAATACGAGGTCTACGATTTCACGCCCGTTCAGCACCCGGCCGACGATGCCAATTCCAGCATCGTTACCACACACTTTGCGTTTTCCTACCTTCACGATACCATCCTCAAGCTCGACGAGCTGGGACACGATATTCCGACCAAATATAAGTATCTTGAGCGATTCAGCGATACAAGCGTCCTGGACGTCAAGATGAATGACCCCAAGAACTATGACCTCTTTTTGTCCCTAAAGCCGCTGGGGCTTACGCCCGACGATGTCGGCTATAACATTGGAACGGTTGGTATTCCCGAGTTTGGTACGCGCTTTGCTATGAAGATGCTTGAGGACGCGAAGCCAAAATCCTTTGCCGACCTTTTGCAGATCTCGGGTCTTTCGCACGGAACCGACGTTTGGACAAACAACGCGCAGGATCTCATCAAAAACGGAACCTGTACCATTTCGCAGGTTATCGGATGTCGCGACAACATCATGAATGACCTTATTGCCTGGGGCCTTGAAAAGGAGCTTGCCTTCAAGATCATGGAATCGGTCCGAAAGGGAAAGGGTCTTAAGCCCGAGTGGGAAGAGGAAATGAAGGTTCATAACGTGCCCGAATGGTATATGGGCTCGTGCAAAAAGATCAAGTATATGTTCCCGAAGGCACACGCGGCGGCCTACGTAATGTCGGCCATCCGACTTGCTTGGTATAAGATTTACAAGCCGGTTGCCTTCTACTGCTCCATTTTCACCGTGGCACCCAATGGCTTTGATGCCGAGATCGCAAGCCGCGGTAAGAGCTTTGTGCTGGATACCATCAAGGACATCGATAAGCGAAATAACACCCACGAGGCATCCCCCAAGGAGGTCAGCTCAATTCCCACGCTTCAGATGATCGCCGAGTGCTGGGCGCGCGGCATCAAGTTTTTGCCGGTTAACGTTGAAAAATCGCACGCATTTATGTTTTTGCCGGAGGACGGCAACATTCGTATGCCGTTTTCGGCGCTGACCGGTCTTGGCGAAAACGCGGCCGCCAACATCATTGCGGCGCGCGAGGAATGCCCGTTTTCCTCGATCGAGGATCTGCAGATCCGAGGAAAGGTTACCAAGAGCGTGATTGAGACGCTGAAGAAAAATCGCGTACTGGACGGCCTGAGTGAAACCAATCAGCTTTCCTTTTTCTGATTTTTCCTTAAAGTTTCGACCTTTGCTGTCAAAATCCGCACGCGGCGCATAGTATATTACGGAGAGAGGCTATCCCCCTCTCCGTAATCTATTTTATGGAGGAGAAATCTATGCCTGAAAACAGATTTCCGTGCGGTCTGAACAGTCCGGCGGGCAGAGAGCTGGTTTCGATCGAGACCAACCGCATTCTGGACTCCTGCCGCGACCGTGATTGCTTTGAAAATGTTCGCGTTCTGCTTACCGATTTCGGATACGAGATCCTGGAGCACACCTCCTCGGTGCGCGTTCGTTACTCCGAGCTGGTATCTGCCAATATTTGTGTGGACTCGGTACGCTTTAATCACGGCTTTTATTCGGTAAACATCAAATTTTTTGTTAAGCTTTGCTTTGAGGCCTGCGTAGGCGGTCATGCGCAGGAGTTTGACGGTGTTGCGGTTCTTGAAAAGAGCGTGGTCCTGTTCGGCGGCGACAGCCAGATCAGCACCTTCCGCAGCAACCCGAACGCCTCGTGCAATTACTGTGCCGAGCCGTCCCCGTGCGCTTGCACCAAGAACAACCCCGTTGCTGTAGTCGATGTGGTTGAGCCCATCATTCTCGGCGTTCGCGTGCTGGAGAAGCGGAGCGAGTGCTGCGGTTGCTGCTGCTGCGCCTGCGACGTGCCCCAGAGCGTTTCGTCCTGCGTCAACGGCGTACTGAATGACGGTGGCGAGGACGGAAAGTATCTTGCCGTTTCGATCGGACTTTTCTCGGTCGTTCGCATTGTACGTGCCGGTCAGTATCTCGTGAGCGCCACCGAGTATTCGGTGCCCGACAAGGAATGCGTTTCGCCCACGAACGACGATCCCTGCGGCATCTTTTGCTCGATGCCGTTCCCGACCGCGGAGTTTAGCCCGGAGGGAAAGCCCGGCCATACCGCACCTATCAACGGCAAGGGTTGTAATTGCTAATAAACCAAAAACAAGTCCGCTTTTTAGCGGACTTGTTGCTGTTTTATAATAAAATCACACCGTTCCTTTGCGTGGGTCATCTCGAAGTACCGGACTTCAAGCGGGATCCACTCGCTGAAAAACCGGTCGGCAGTTTGCGGGTTTCTCTTGAGAATTCGAGCTCGTTGCGTTTCGGATTCAACGTCCAAAAACACCGAAAGATCGTAGAATTGCGATAGCTCGGGGTGCATCGAATACGCTCCCTCAATCACGGTAAGTCTTTTGGGAAACAGGCATATGGGTGGTTCTATTGTCTTGGTTTTGCAGTCAAAGCGTCGGTATTCGATGGCCTTTCCGGTGCTAAGCGGAAGCAAGACCTCCGCAAGAAAGCGCTCGCGATCCACGTTGCCGCCCGGCTCTTCAAGGCGTGGGACAGTGCGCTGATGCGGCTGAAGAAAGAAATCGTCCATATGAAGCACGGCGGCCTCATACCGCTCTTCCAGAAGTCGTGCAAGCGTAGTCTTACCGCTTGCACTCCCACCCTCGATGGCAAGACGGAGCGGGGCTTTTTTCAGCCTCTCGTCAAGCATTTCCAAAAGCTTGCCTTGGCAGATCTCTCTCATAGCGAATCTCCTCGCGTCTGCCGCTCGGCAATCATAACGAGAACGGGGACAAGTACGATCTGAATCAAAATGGCAGGAATGGCATTCGTAATTGCCCCTGCAACAAAGGCCGCCGCGGTAAAGCTTCCGCCCGTAGCGCCAAGGCAAACAAACATAGCCGCGCCCCAAACAAGGCGACCCGCAATCATGGCAATCAGGAGTGAGAGGTAAATAAAGACTTTTCTTCGCGGCAAAAGCCTATGCATCAGCCCACAGGTCGTTCCGTAAACGGCAAGCTCGAGTGCCATACACACCGCGCTCGGAAAGAAAAACGGCATTCCGACGGTCAGCGAGCGAAAAAGCGGCGCCACAAAGCCCACGGCAAGCCCCCACGGCCAGCCGCAAATAAAGCCGCAAAGCAACACCGGGACGTGCATCGGACAAAGCATATTGCCGATCTCACGCATTTGTCCCGTAACAAAGGGAAGCAGGTAGGCCAGTGCCAGAAACAGTGCGGCGAGAATCAGTTTTTTTGTTCGGTTTTTGTGTATCATATTGTGTTCCTTACAAAAGAATGGTGTCATCGTTTTCGATGACACCATTATAGCATATTCTTTTGGAAAAGTCTACACTTTTTCTCCGATTACGATCTTTCCGCCTACGAGCACCTTCTGCATTTGAATGCTATCGTCAAAAATGCAGATATCCGCGTCATAACCGCCAAGCAGCTCTCCCTTTTTTACATCAAGATTCATCATTCGGAGTGGGTTTACGGTTATCATTTTGATCGCTTCGGGTAGGGAAACACCGCACGCCACCATATTGCGAACCAAGCGGTCAGCGGTGGCCACGCTTCCGGCAAAGCCGCTTTTGTCAGTCATCTTGGCTACGCCGTCCTCAATGATAACGGGCAGGGGATCCTCACGGCTTCCGAGGAAGCTTTCGCTTACACTCTGACCCGCCGCGCGCATAGCGTCGGTGATGAGCGCGATGGTGTTCGGTTTTTTGAACTTGGCCACGTAGGCCAGAAGATTCAGCGGCAAATGACAGCCGTCCGCGATGATCTCCAC
>CAJGDZ010000094.1 GCA_904502055.1 uncultured Clostridia bacterium
CCAACTTGATTGCTAAGGTATCTTCTCGCTCCACTTCTCGCGCAGGCGACACGGTTAAGGTTGCTCTTGATACCTCGAGACTTCACATCTTCGATCAGGACACCGAGCGTTGCATCGTTCACTAAGTTTAAAAAACCAAGGCTCTTGCAAGCAATTGCAAGAGCCTGTTTGGTTTATGTGTAAAAATATCTTCGGGGAGGATACAAATGGAACGGGAAAATCCGGTGGTTTACGATGTTGCCGTGATCGGAGCAGGTCCTGCAGGCGCTGTTTTTGCAAAAGAACTCAGCGAGACGCGTCCCGATATTAAAATTCTGCTGATCGACGGACAGTCAAAGGATTCGGCGAAGCCGTGCGGCGGACTTTTGGCTCCCGATGCGCAGAAGCTTTTGGCGCGCTTCGATCTGGCGCTTCCCAAAAGCGTTCTTGAGGATCCGCAGATCTTTGCGGTAGAAACGATCGATATTGAGCAGAGGCTGGTTCGATATTATCAGAGACATTATTTGAATATGGATCGCTACGCCTTTGACCGATGGCTTCTTTCCCTCGTGCCTGACCGTGTGAAGATCTTAGAGGAAAGATGCAAAAGTATTACCAAGGAGGGCGACCTTTACTGCCTGCATGTAACGCGCGGAGCAGAGGAATTGCAGGTGAGTGCGCGAGCACTTGTGGGCGCAGACGGCGGTGGCTCACTTGTCAGGCGAACCTTCTTTACCCCTATGCGGGTTCAGTACGTGGCGATACAGCAATGGTTTGAAAATCGTAAGCAAAGCCTGCCCTATTATTCCTGCATTTTTGATGCCAAAACGAGCGACAGCTGCTCGTGGACAATACATAAAGGAAGTTACGTTATCTTTGGCGGCGCGTTTAAAAAGAAGGGATGCCGAGAAGCGTTTGACGTGCAGAAGGCAAGGGTTGAAAATTTTCTCGGCAGTTCCTTTGGAGAGGCGCTGAAAACCGAGGCGTGCCTTGTTTCAAGCCCGCGTACGATGAAGGATTTTTGCACGGGAGAGGGAAGTGCGTTTCTTCTTGGAGAGGCGGCAGGCTTTGTCAGTGCCAGCTCGTTTGAGGGGCTTAGCAGTGCGATGTATAGCGGAAAACTGCTTGCCGATGCCTTTGCGCAGGGCGGAGTCTTAGAGAAGGTACAAAGGAGATATCGCACGGGTACGCGTTTGCTGCGCCTGAAGCTTCGCATGAAAGCGATAAAGCGGCAGATCCTGTGTTCACCGTTTACACGCGGTTTGATTATGAAAAGTGGGATGGAGGCAATTTCTCCTTATAAAAGGAAATAAATCTTTGAGAAAAACCGCGAAATGTATTGACAAGAGAAGCGTCAAGTGCTAAAATAGTCATAGGTAAAAACAAAAATAGTTTTAACCAAAAAATAATGTATTTTTAACCTTTACGAAATTCAAAGAAAGCGTTCAGGAGGAGTAAATATGGAAAAAGTACGTTTTGGAATCATTGGTTGCGGACTTATGGGTAAAGAGTTCGTGGGCGCGGCCGGAAGGTGGTCGCATCTGGAGGAGCCGTGTGCAGCCCCGGAGATCGTGGCGATCTGCGATACCAACGAGGCTTCGTTTGATTGGTTTCTCTCGCGTGTGCCCTCGATCAAGTACACCTACACCGATTACAAGGAGCTTCTGAAGAACGACGAGATCGATGCCATCTACTGTGCCGTTCCGCACGTTCTTCACGAAAAGATATACGTTGACATCATCGAAAGCGGCAAGCACTTCATGGGTGAAAAGCCCTTCGGTATGGATATGGCGCAGAATGCGGCTATCGTTGAGGCGGTAAAGCGTCACCCCGAGTCGGTGATCCGTTGTGCGGGTGAATTTCCGTTCTACCCGGCGGCAAGAATGCTGGTTAACTACGTTAAGGAGGGCAAGTGCGGACGCATCCTTGAGGTCAAGTGCGGCCTTTGCCACTCCAGCGATATGAATCCGCAGAAGCCCATCAACTGGAAGCGTATGATCAAAATGAACGGCGAATACGGCTGTATGGGTGACCTTGGTCTGCACGTTGAGCACATTCCGATCCGCCTTGGCTGGATCCCCGATAACGTATGCGCCAAGCTTTCCAATTACGTGACCGAGCGTCCCGACGGAAAGGGAGGTATGGCTCCCTGTGAGACCTGGGATAACGCGGTTTTGCTTTGCGATTCCAAGGACAAGGACGGCAACAAGTTCCCGATCACCTTTGAGATGAAGCGTATGCAGCCCGGTGCCACCAACGAGTGGTATCTGGAGGTGTACGGCATGGATATGTCGGTCAAGTTCACCACCGCCGATCCCAACGCCTTCTACTTCACCGAGGCTATGGGCGCCGAGCAGGCTTGGTGCAAGGTCATTGTCGGTAACAAGCCGCAATTCAAGACCGCGACCGCCGGTATTTTTGAGTTTGGCTTTGCCGATGCCATTCTGCAGATGTGGGCCTCGTTTATGCACGAGATTGAGGGTCACGAGGTGGAATTCGGTTGTCTGAGACCCGAGGAGACCGTCATTTCCCATAAGCTGCACACCGCGGCGCTGAGATCCGAAAAAGAAAATGCAATTATAAAGATGTAAGGAGATATAACCATGCTTAGAAACATTTCCCGTTCGCTTGCCGACCTTCTCGGCAAGGAATATATGCAGGCGGTAAAGACCGTTGCTGTTGAAATCAATGGTATGGACGAGGCTGAGGCCGACGCTCTTATCAATGAAAAGGTGGACTTTTTCCCCGAGGATTACGTGGCGCGTATGGACGCGATGGCCAAGCGCACAGGCGAGAAGATCGTGGCCTCGTTTGAGGACACGCTGGTTGGTGCTCCCACCGATTCCTTCAAGAAGGCGGCGCACAACAATATGGCCCCCATCGGCGGTGTTGGCTGTACGCGTATCGGCCAGGACGGCCGCGCGTATCTGATCGCCAAGAGTGAGCACTATCACGCCTCGCTCGGTCACAATTTCCCCGGCTACAAGCTGATCACCAACGCGCGCAAGCTGGGCATTCTGAACGCTACACATAACAACACGCGCGGTTACATCACCCGTCTTTGCGAGCGCCGTATCATTGCGGCGGCCAACGGCGTGGACGCCGAGAACGCCGTTGAGGGCGTGCTTGCTTCCACCGAGCCTCAGGTGCTCAACCGTGTCATCAGCCTTGAGACCGGAAGCCTTGCGGTTGAAGCCGGTATCAAGATGATGCTTTCGCGTTTCTATAAGCTGGACGATAGCTTTGAGGCACCCAAGTACGAGGGCAAGATTCCCGTGTTCTTCATTATGGAGGACAACAAGGAGGGACTTACCGCCAACTACCACGGCACCACCATCTTCGCGCAGACTCTGCGCGGTATGTGGCCTACCTTCTATGGCAAGTGCATGGAAAATGAGATCTACAAGATCGTCAGCGTAAAGAAGAACGACATCAAGGACTTCGCGGAAAAGATCAAGACCTACAACAGCGGCAAGTACAAGACCGCCGGCTTTTTGCACGAGATCATTCTGATGAACTACAGCGGCATCCGTCTGACCACCGAATTCCTTCAGGAGGCATACAGGCTTTGCCACGAGAGCGACACGCTTACGCTCAGCGACGAGATCCAGTCCTGTATGTGGTATGACGGTATGTTCTTGTTCCGTCTGTACGGCCTTACCCCCGATTTTGTTATCATCGGTAAGGGCTTCCCGGGCGGTGAGTATGCGGCAAGTAAGGTCATCACGACTGCCAAGGCCGACAGTCTTAACCAGTTTGGCGCTCTTGTTACCAATGGCCAGGAGGAGTTGGCAAGCCTTGCTTACCTCATTACCATGGAGTTCTCGGCCGCAAACGGCGACCGCATTCAGGAGATGGGTGACAAGGTCGAGGATGCTCTGAAGGCACTTGCCGCCGAGTATCCCACGCTTCTTGGCAAGCCTGAGGGACTTGGACACCTTTCGGCCATCCACTTCCACGAGGTAGAGAAGGCGGCCGCCTTCACCAAGATCATGGGTGAGCTTTGCGTGGATATGAGCGCACAGCTTTATAAGGCTGATTGCCCGCCTGCGGTACTTCTCAAGCTTCCGCTGATTACCGACGAGACCGTGCTTGACGTGGTCTGCGATCGCGTAAGACAGGGTCTTGAGAGACTTTCCCGATAAGTGGATCCTATGGAAAAAACGTATTGTCTTGCGGTGGATATCGGTGCCTCCAGCGGACGGGTAATGCTCGGCTCGCTTGAGGGGGGCGTGATCGTCACCGAGGAGCTTCACCGCTTCAAAAACGGCGCACAAATGAAGAACGGCCACCTCTGCTGGGACGTGGAGATGATGCTTCGCGAGATCAAGATCGGCATGAAAAAGTGTGCCGAGCGCGGCATTGCTCCAAAGTCGATCGGCATTGACTGCTTTGGCGTTGATTTTGTCCTGATCGATGAAGAGGGAAACGTGCTGGGCGATGCTGTGGCTTACCGTGACAATCGCTCGGTCGGCTACCGTGAAAGCGCACCGCTGACGCCCGCCGAGATCTTTATGAAAAACGGCTCGCTCGGCTCGTGGTTCAGCTCGGTGTACCAGCTGATGTATCTTCGTGAGCACACCGATCTTTTGGATAAGGCCGCGCACTTTATGCACCTGCCCGACTATCTCAATTACCGCCTTTGCGGTGTTGTGGCCAACGAGCTGACCGTCGCACAGACCTCGATGGTTATCGACCCCGAGCGCTGTGCGTTTGACGGCGAGCTCCTTGAGAAAATGAATCTCCCGACAAGAATGTTCGGCAAGCTGTCGCGACCTGCTTCTGTCGTCGGACGCCTTACCGAAGAGGTTCGGGCTGAGACCGGAATTGACTGCGTGGTGGTACAGCCCTGCGAGCACGACACCGTGTCGGCAATGGCGGCGGTGCCGAGAAGGGAAGGCGAGGAGTGCCTGTTTATCAGCTCGGGTACCTGGTCAATGCTTGGCACCTTTGTGGAGCGTCCGCTCATTAGCGAAAGGGCCATTGAGGCCGGCTATTCCAATATGTACCTTACCCCTACCTGCAACGGTCTGCTTCGCGGTATCACCGGCCTTTGGATGGTGCAGTCCATCAAAAAGGAGCTGGGCGACGCGTATACGTTTGACAAGCTCTGTGAGTTGGCGGAAAATTCCGACTACAAGGATATCATTGATGTGGACGATAAGGTGTTTGTGGCACCCGAGTCCATGATCGGCGCGGTGGAGCAGTATCTTGCCGATCACGGCCTCCCCGAGGCAAAGGGCATTGGCGACGTTATGAACTGCGTCTACCGTAGTCTGGCAACCAAATACGCGGAGAACGTGATCAAGCTGGAACGGCTTACGGGCAAAAACTACGATCGCATCTATATCGTGGGCGGCGGATCGCGGGACACCTATCTCAATCGCCTGACGGCCGAGTTTACCGGCAAGCAGGTCTTTGCGGGTCCCACGGAGGCTACGGCCATCGGAAACATTGCCGCGCAGCTTACCGCGTGCGGAATTTTTGCCGATCTTGGTGAGGCGAAAAGGGCAATTCCTGCGCCCCGAAGGGCGAACTGAAATAAAAAAGGTCATCGGATAGGATCCGATGACCTTTTCATTTTGACATTAAACGGTAACGACCTCGATGCCAAGCGCGCGGAATTTTTCCGCCTCTTCCTCGGGGGTCTTGGCGTCGGTGATGATCTTGGAGATCTTATTAAGACAACCGATGGTGGTGAAGTGGACCTTGCCGATCTTGGTGTGGTCGGCCACTACGATGACCTCGCGTGCCCGCTCGATCATGGCGATATTAATGTCGGTCTCAAAGGGCTGATCGCTGGTAACGCCATTGACGGTATCAATGCCGCAGACCGCCAGAAACAGCTTGTCAATGTTGAATTTTCCGAGCTGGGCAATGGCCTCCACACCGTAGGTGGAGCCGGTCTCGCCGTTGAAGTTGCCGCCGATGAAAACGGTCTTCACGTTGGGGTGCTCCTTGAGCTCGTTGGCAATGTAAATGGAGTTTGTGACCGCACAAAGATTGATGTTTTCGGGCAGATAGCGCGCCACCTGAAGGGTGGTGGTGCCGGCGTAGATGAGCACCGCCTCCTCGGGCTTTACGAGCTTGGCGGCATATTTGCCGATCTTTTCCTTTTCCTCAAGGTTTTTTATGGTGTTGGTCTCAAACTTGTCATTGATTCCGCGTTGCTTAAGAAGGGCCTTTCCGAATTGTCTTGTGATGAGTGAATTGCGCTCCAAAGCGATCAGGTCGTTGCGGACAGTTACCGCCGAAACGCCAAAAAAGTCGCGGATGTAGTTAACATCGAGCACTTTTTCCTCTTGCAGCATTTCGTATAATTTGGCGCGGCGTTCTTCAGTCGTCATCGGGATTCCTCCATTGAAAAATTATAATTTTAATTATTATATCATAAAAAGGAGAAAATGTCAAATTTTTTTCTGAATTCTATTGACAACATAAAATCAAATTGATAAAATTCAAATAAGAAATGTTAAGATCTACTGCGGAGGTTTCTATGAAATTCACACACGCGAACGCCCCAACAAACGATTCGTTTTTTTTCGTAGAGGCATTCAAGTCGCCCCGTACCGAATTTTATCCCGCGTTCACCTGGACGTGGAGCAATCCTCTTTCGAAGGAGGAGATCAAGCGTCAGCTCGACGAATACGCCGCCAACGACGTGCGGTTTCTCTATATTCTTCCTCAGCCCAAGAACTTTCGCCCCAACTCAATGCCCACCAACCTTGAGCCGGATTA
>CAJGDZ010000095.1 GCA_904502055.1 uncultured Clostridia bacterium
CCTTGATGTCCGCAAAAAGCTTTTGATCCGTCCTTACATGGTTTTCCTTTGCGCGAGAGGCGAGAAATTCCTTCGCGGATGCACTGTCAATGAAATCCTCGCGAAGCTCAATGAATGCCATCGTTCCGAGATTCTCGTAAAACTGCGCCTTCACCTTTTTGCACTCACGAGGGAAGCAAAGCACCGTCAAGACCTTGTTGCGATAGCGCTTTGCCATTTCGCAAATGTTCTCAATCACATCACGCTCGCTCGATGCATTCCCATCCTCAGCGTCATCGTTTGCAAGATAGCGAACAACTACAGCTCCTCCCTCGGAGATCTTATAAAGAGCCTCATAGGTCATTCTGGAATAATTCTCTCCGGGGCGGAAGTCGAGGAAGGAGTAACGGCAATTTTCAAGGCGGAGATTGGCGTGCAGAGCATCCAAAAGAACCTTATAAATCTCGCGCCGGGCGTCACGATCATCTGCCTCGACGATATAGTGGACGGGGTGCCCCGAGGCATAAATATATTTGCTGCCGGCATAAATGCGCTCAAGCTCGGGGATGAGAGTCTCATTCGTAAAGAGCTTTTTCGCAGCGGCAAAAAGTTCTTCTTCCTTGGCTTGGTAGTTAACCAGATTTTCACCGAATTCAAGTCCGCGTCCGCGCCTACCGCTGATGCGGTCAAGTCCAAAGCGTTCGAGCACAGCGTTGTCATCCTCAATATAGCTCTGGCGGTCGGCATTACTCAAAAGGTTTTGCAGGTTGCCAAACGTAACCTCATCAGGAAACTCGACCTTTGCATTCAAGCCGATGTGCGTTGCATAGCTTTCGGCAAACGCAACCAAATCCATACTCCGTGTGGTAATGATGCCCATTGTTACATATTCCTCTCCAAGGTCCGACAAAAAACAGTACCTTGTATTGTTCGCACCGTTGAACTCCGCCGTCTTTGCCGCAATCTTGTGCGCAATTTCCTTGCGCGTTCTTCTCTCGCCCTCATTGGCTTCACTCGTAATCAACTCTCCGCAAATCTTGTAAAACTGCATAAAAAAATCCTCCCGAAATGTTCTTTCGAGAGGATTATATCATTTTTTATGTACGCAAAAAGGGACGCAATCCGACTTTGGTTTTCATCATACCCAAATCTTCGCAGGATTTCTGCCGCACTGCGTGATTTCTTTTGCTTTTGAGGGACGTGCCCTAACCATTGAACAAAATTATCCTCTAAAGTATCAGGCGGTTGCCTGCCCAAAAGGATATTAGCCATCATAAGGTCATTGGTCTTGCAGTATAATAAATCGCTCCTGATATCCTTATGATTCATTGTATTTTTTAATCCCGCTATTTAATGAATCCTTAATCTTTTCCCTCAAACTCGCCGGCCTCGTCACCTCAACGTGATTGACATACTGCAGCGCCCAATATTCCATAGCCTTGGGGCTTACGACAACTTCTACTTTGATTTTCTTCTTATCATCGGGAAACTCGGACATGCGGATTTCCTTTCCGAACCAATCGACAATCTGATCTACTATGGACTTATCGGCAATAAACTCGACGCGCTCCGGGTTGTCTGCATACATATATGGCATACAGGTTGCGAGTTTTTTAAAATCAATACCGCCTTCGTATCCCGGAATATCGGTAATGGGCGTTGCCGGCTTGTCCGTAATTTGCATGTTTGAGATATGATCCATACGTTGGAAGGTCATAGTTTTCATGAAATCGCTGTATCCCATAAGATAATATCGCTGATTGTGAAGGATCAATTGATAGGGAGTAACTCTCTGGAAGGACGAACGGTGCAGCTTGGCATCCAAGCCGTATTTGTTATAATCGTATTGCAGTTTTTTTCCACCGGCAATTGCTTCATCCACAAGCTCAATGTTATAAAAAAGAGCTTGATTATCGGTCTTGTCCCATTCGTTAACCGAATACACGTTTTTAACATGCGAACGGAAATATTTATTGGAAAGACCGCAGAGTTTCTCGATCAAATCCTTGGAGTGCTTGGCGGTAATGTGCTTACTCTGAAGCACACCGTCGATAAGAAGCTTCAGCTCGGAGTCCTCAAACTCGCGGCTGTCGATGTAGCTTCCGGCGCGGCGAGAGCCGATATCAATTCCGGCATCGCGCAGATCGGCAATGTTCTTACCCACCGCCTTGCGCTCCATTTCAATGCCGTAATCTTTTTCAAGATATTTGATAATATCCTCTTGTGTCAGCGGATGATCATAATCACTATGTTTTTGCAGTATCTGCCAGATACGCAAAAGTGCTAATTTTTTTGGTTCAAGGCTTGCCATGATCTTACCCCCTTACTTTTTTGTGTTTATATAGCCCCATCGGTTGTCGGAATATTATTTACATCAAATCCCTTGAGCGCACAATGGCGTTCAAAGAGCGGCTTTGCCTTACGTTCTTCGGCTTTCTTGGCTTGCAATTTAGCATCCCGGAATTTAAGAAATTTTTCAAAGGAAGGCCAAAAAGGAAATGCAGTTTCTTCTTTTTCAAGCCGGATGTTTTCATACGTGACCCCTTCCGCTGAACGTCACGAACTGATATTTAATAACGCGAATAAGTCCTCTGGTTACCGATTTCGTAACAAACCTCCAAAATGTCATATGTATTATTATACACCGAAAGGGGAAATTTTGTCAAGCGCGCTTTGTGCGGTAGGCATTTTCTCTTCTTTTTTTTCCGGGACACGTTGCGAGTTGAAAACGTGTAACGCAATATGGAGAAAATCGGGCGCAAAAATAAAACGGATTTCTGAAAATTTGTAACACATTTGTAACGCTCGCTATGTTAAAATTGGCGTGTGATGAGAAAAAACTATGCTTTTAGGCATCAAAAACTGAAAAAGGAGATACTTTTATGAAGAAAATTTTTGCAGTTCTTATGGCGATTTGTCTGATGGCAGGTGCACTTTGTGTTACTGCATTTGCGGCAGAAGCCGATGGCGTTGTACTTACTGTCAGCGGTCTGACCAAGGACGGCACGCCCGTTAAGATCGAGGACTACACGGTTTTTGAGGATGGCTGGAACTTCGCTATGGAGAAAGCCACGGACGGTAAATATTTGAGCAACAATCAATATTATCGCATCGTTGTTGACCTTTTTGCCGACTGGAAGGCAAACGAGAAGGGTGTGTTCGGCGACGATGACGGCGTAGGCTTCCCGGAAGAAACCATCTATATCCCCGAAGAAGCAAAGGTGATGCTCAACATGAACGGTCACACAATAGACCGCGGTCTTGGGGACAGAAACCGGTTTGACGGTGAGGTCATCTTCATTGACGAAAAAGCAGACGTGATCATCAACGGCGGCAAGATCGGCGATGCGATCGCAAGAGCCGACGATACCAACGCTACGTTTGGCACCATCACCGGCGGTAACAACGACGGCGGCGCAGGCGGTATCCACATTCAGGACGATGCAAGGGTAACGCTCAATAACGTAAAAATCGTGAACAACGTTGCAGACGGGGATTACGGTGCCGGCATTGCTGTTTATGACGGCGCAAAGTTCACCATGAACGGCGGCGGCTTTATTAACAACAAGAACAACTCTTACATTGCCGACTCTTGGGGCATCTATGCATTAGGCGCAGGAATTTATATTGAGGATAGCACGGCAAGCTTCGATAACGTGCTTTTCGAGGGCAACCAATTTACGTATCATGTGGGCAATGGTGCGGCTTTGTATGCCTACGACAGCTCTGTTATGATGAACAAGTGTAAGGTTGTCGGCAACGGTAAGAAGAACGAGGCTGACGGCACAGTGGGAGCAAAAACGATCATTACCATTGAAGACGGAGAGATGTTTATTAAGGAAACCGACTTTATAGGAAATGGGGATGTCGCAGAATTTCACTATGGGGAAACATGTTTGATTGATGTTGATACGTATATCGGAAGCTCTCAGATTTCTGTTGACAATTGTACTTTTACCCAAAACAACGTAGGGTATATCATCGATTGCGTTAATCAGGATATCACGGTTACCCGATCTCGTTTCACCGACAACAAGGCGAACGTCCTGCATTGCAGCTCTGACACGGAAACGATCTTTACCGATTGCGTCTTCAACAACAATATCTGTACGCTCAGGAATGGTAATTACACCTTTAACGTAGATTTTGAAGGCAAGGGTCCAACCTTTGTTGGCTGCGATATGGGCAATTCTACCTATAATGACCGCAACCGCGTTCAAATCGAAAACGGCGGTACCGGCTCGATCTTCGGCGGAGGCTCGTCCGCGATGGTCGTTGCGTTTGTAGCATTGATTGCTTCGGTGGCGGCAATCGTTGTCAATGTATCTTCCAAAAAGAAGGCTGTTTCTGAAACCGCTGACCAAGCGGCAGAATCCGCCGACGAGGAGTAATTCAACACCAACACAAAGGGTGTGCGATCACTCGCACACCCTTTTTTGAAATTTTTTTGTTTTTTTTGGATTTGTAACACATTTGTAACGCCCCCTATGATATATTGATGCTGCGATAAAAAATGGTACCGTCGGTACCGAAAAATAGAAAGGAAAATGACCTATGAAGAAATTTTTAGCAATTCTTATGACGGTTTGCTTGATGGCAAGCGCGCTCTCTGTCACAGCATTTGCCGCACTTCTCGAGAAGTTTGACGCGGCTCCCGTCGGCGTTGTGCTTCGCGTAAGCGGGCTGAAGAGGGACGGCACCGCGGCGCCCGAGTCAGTCAAGGACTATCACAACTTTGCAGACGGCTGGAATGCCGCAATCGAGGGGGCATTGACCAACAACTATGACCGCATTGTCGTTGACTTGTACGCGGACTGGGTTGCCACCAAAGGCGAGTTTTGCGACGACGGCGAAGGCTTCAGCTATGACGCCATCTACGTTCCCGAAAACGCGAGAGTTACCCTGAACTTAGGCGGTCACACCATCAACCGTGCTATGACCACTTGGGAATACAACGGCGAGGTTATGTTCATCGACGAGAGCGCCGACGTTATCATCAACGAAGGCACCATCAAGGGTGGCTGGAGCTGCAACGGCGCAGGCGGTATCCACGTTGAGGAAGAGGCTAAGCTGACGCTCAATAACGTACATATCGTTGGCAACACCGCAGACGATGACGATGGCGGAGGAATCGCACTTTATGGCGGCGCAAGCCTCGTTATGAACGGCGGTAGCTTCAGAGATAACCGTCTTGTCGGAACAGTAGGCGGATCGTTCGGCGGCGCGGTCTACGTCGATGACAGTACCGCAGTTTTCAACGGCGTTGAATTTAAGAACAATCTGTCTGATTCCGATAACCGATACGGCGTTGCCGTTTCTGCCACCGGCAGTACGGTCACGTTTAAGGATTGTACGTTTGAAGGAAACGGTCTTGAGGCTTCGAATTCGTCTTATATGGACAGCCTCTCTATCATTTACGGTAGCGGTAGCTCGATCATGGCTGAGAATTGTACGTTTAACAACAACCGTGCCGAGTCCATGATCCGCCTTTCCGGCACCTATCTTACCGTAAATTCCTCCACATTCAAAAACATCTCCGACACCGGAATTTTGATCAAAACGGCAAATGGATCCGAAATTCACGTTGTGGGTACGACTTTTTCGGATAACAAGGCTTACGCAGTTTCCGGAAACGGAACAAGGAATGACTTTAAGAGCAGCAGCTTCTTTAGAAACTGTACGCTTAAGAACACCAACGGAGAAGAAGGAACCTTCACGAGTATTCGCACAGATCTTACCTTCTATGATTGCACGTTTTCCAATTGTAAAGCTAATGACATCAGCATTACGAAATATATCAAGATCGAGCATTCCTCCGTTTCCCGTGAAGAGGCTGTGATGGGCGTAACTGGGCTTCGTGAAGACGGCACGACGGTTTCCGTCCAATACTACAAGGACTTTGCAGCCGGTTGGACCTTCGCAATGAACAGTGCCAAAACCGGACTCTACGACAGTGTTGCCGTTGACTTCTACACCGATTGGAACACAGAGGAGTACGGTGCTATCACCATTCCCGAAAACGCGAGAGTTACTCTCAACCTGAACGGTCACACCATCAATCGCAATCGAACTTACTGTGATTTTGACGGTGAGGTGATCTGCGTCGAACAGAACGCCAACGTTATCATCAACAACGGTACGGTCACGGGCGGTTACGGCTATGACGGTGCGGGCGGTATCCACATCAAGGACAACGCAAGAGTGGTTCTTAACAACGTAAACATTGTTGGCAACAGAGCGTCCGGCTCCAACGGCTCGGGCATTGCCGTGTATGACGGCGCGACCCTCGTGATGAACGGAGGCAGCCTTTCTGATAACCGCATGTCAGAAGGCCAGGACATCGTCTCCGGCCTCATTCCCCTCTTCCCCTACGGCACACTTTACGTTAACGATGCCACCGCTACGCTTAGCGACGTGACCATAAACCACAACTACACGACCAGCGAACGTTCCGAGGGTGTGGCGGTCTGTGCCGATGGAAGTACCGTAACACTGAACAATTGTGTGGTATCGAACAATGCCAAGACGGAAGACGGCGACTATTCGATCTCGGTCATCTCCGCCTATACCTCCAAGCTTATCATAAGCAACACCGATTTCACGGGCAACGGCGGAATCAGCGAGACGGACGATCCTGACTACTCCCACCTGTTCTATCTTGAAGATAGCAGCCTTGATCTGACGGGTGGTAAGATC
>CAJGDZ010000096.1 GCA_904502055.1 uncultured Clostridia bacterium
GAATGACTGCCTAAATGGCAGTCAGAGCCCGAGCGTGACCGAGCCGCAGTGAGATAGGGACCGCCTGTGGCGGTGGAAGGAGCCTGCGCGACTTCATTGTGCTTGCAGACTCTACTATCGCGCGGGCTCCCTCAGTCGCCTACTCGGCGCCAGCTCCCTCCCGGAGGGAGCCTTTCATCCGATAACGTTCGTGCAAGCATAGCCATTCAAACACTCCGATAAATCAAAATTTGAAGTATATAAAAATCCGAAAAGGAAGGAGGCTATATATGAATGTAAGCATATGCGACGGGAGGATTCCCGGAACGATCCTGAACAAAAGTGATATGGGCAACGTGACGGGCTTAGATTTTCTGTCCAAGATCTTTTACATTTCCGACGGCGTGATGATCGCCGAGATCCGTCGGATCTCGGGGCTGGATACCTCCACGCTTCAGAACTGGACCAAGCGCGGGTGGCTGGAGAACAGCAAGCTCAAGCGCTACGACATCGATCAGGTGGCGCACATTCTGCTCATCAATATGCTTCGCTCGTGTATGCAGCTGGACCGCATCGCGTTTCTGATCCGTTACATCAACGGAAGCGTCAACGACCGAAGTGACGACATTATCTGCTATTCGCGGCTTTACGATTATGTCTGCCGCATTTTGGAACGGCTTACCGATGACACGCCGGTGCAAAATATCCGTGCGTGCATCGAGGAGACCATCCGGGACTACGAGGAACGGGTGACGGGTGCGAGAAAGCGCCTATCGAAGGGACTTGAGATCATTGTGGTCGCGTACTACGCGGTGCTTCTCAAGCAGCGCTCGGATCACCTGCTGGATAGCCTGACAGGAAAGGAGTAACGATATGATAGCTTGGTGGAATCAACTGATGCTGGCGCAACAGGTGTTTGCGCTGATTGCCATTCCGTCCACCCTGATTATGCTGATCCAGACGGTCATGCTTTTGATCGGTCTTGGCGGCGAGGGCGACGTGGACGGCGACGTCGACGGCGACGAGGTCTTTGAGGGCGGCGGCGACGGACTTGTACTGTTTTCGGTGCGCGGAGTGGTTTCGACGCTCACGGTGATGGGCTGGTCGGCAGTGGCGCTTCTGGAGACGCTGGCGCCCGCGCTTGCCATCATCATCGCGGCGGTGCTCGGTGTAGCCACGCTGTTTGGCATGGCGTTCCTGATGCGTGCGGTGGCGCGGCTGCAGAGCTCGGGCAACATCGACGTGGAAAACGCCATCGGCAAGGTGGCCACGGTCTACATCCCCATCCCCGAAAAGGGAAAGGGAACGGGCAAGGTGACCCTGACGCTTCAGGAGACCTACAGCGAGTTTACGGCGATCACGGTAAATCCCGAACGGCTGGCAACGGGGACGCTTGTCCGCGTGGTGGCGGTAGACGGCACGGGCGTGCTGGTGGTCGAGCCGCTGGTCTCCGAGGCAGAAAAGGAGGGCGCGGAATGAAAAACAAGGAAATTCCGATCCTCGCGTTTCTGAATTTTTTGTATCTTTTGGTTTCGTGCGTGGCGGCGCAGCTGTTTGCCAAGCTGGTGATCCGCTTTACGGTTCTGTTTGTGGAGCTGGACTTTGCGGCGGCATCGGTCATTCGCCTGATCGTCCTGCTGGTTGTATCACTCGGGCTCTTTGCCTTCTTTGGTTATAAGGAGGGCTATCGGACGGCCGGCTTTACAAAGGACGAGGCCATCCCCGCGGCGGGCTTGGCCGCACTTGTGCACCTTTTGCTCGGACTTGTTTTTCGCTTTACCCCGTGGCTGTGCGGCCCTACGCGCCACATCGCCGGTTTTCTGTCGCTGGGGGCGGCGTACAACGCCACCGAGCGCATCGGGGAGATCCCCTTTGTCGCCCTTCTTCTCGTCGGCCTTTTGATGGCCATCCTTTGGGCGGCGGGCTATCTTCTTCTCTCATACGTCGGATTCCGTAAGCGTATCCGCGACCGCGGTCTGCTTGTCGGTAACAACGAACAATAAATCAACAACGGAGGAAAAAACTATGATTCACAACTCTCTTTTGGCAAGTGGCATTTCGCCCTCGTGGGTCACGCTGATCTGTGTGATCGCCATCGTGATCTTTACCGGTCTTATCGTGGTGATCTCGCGCTACAAGAAGTGTCCCTCGGACAAGGTTATGGTCATCTACGGTAACGTAGGCACCAACAAGGACGGCACCTCGCGCTCGGCCAAGTGTATCCACGGCGGAGCGGCGTTCATCGTGCCGGTCGTGCAGGCGTACGAGTACCTGGATCTGACGCCTCTTTCGATCAGCGTGGATCTTCGCAGTGCGCTGTCACGTCAGAACATCCGTGTGGACGTTCCTTCGAGCTTTACGGTCGGTATCTCGACCGAGCCGGGCGTTATGCAGAACGCCGCCGAGCGACTTCTTGGCCTTAAGATGGTCGAGATCCAGGAGCTGGCAAAGGACATCATCTTCGGTCAGCTTCGTCTGGTCATCGCCACGATGGACATCGAGGAGATCAACACCGACCGCGACAAGTTCCTTGACGCGGTATCGGGCAACGTGGAGACCGAGCTTAAGAAGATCGGTCTGAGACTTATCAACGTAAACGTAACCGACATCAACGATGAGAGCGGCTACATTGCCGCGCTCGGTAAGGAAGCCGCCGCCAAGGCCATCAACGATGCCAAGGTATCGGTGGCCGAGGCAGACCGTAACGGTGCGATCGGTGCGGCCAACGCCGAGAAGGAGCAGAGGATCAGCGTTTCGCGCTTCAACTCCGAGGCTATCAAGGGCGAGAACCTTGCCAAGGTCGAGGTGGCAGAGTCGGATGCTACGCGCCGTGAGCGCGAGGCAGAGGCTCTCAAGCGTGCAACCGCGGCCGAGAACATTCAGACGGCAAAGGCTCTTGAGGAGTCCTACGCCGCGCAGGAGGCCGCCGAGCAGGCAAGAGCCAACCTCGAGAAGGCAAAGCTGGAGGCCGACGTTCTGGTCAAGGCGGAGATCAACAAGAAGGAGATCGAGCTTGCCGCCGAGGCACGTGCCGAGGAGACCCGTCGCCTTGCCAAGGGTGAGGCCGACGCCATCGTGATGAAGATGGAGGCGCAGGCACAGGGTATGCGCGAGATGATGACCAAGCAGGCAGAGGGCTTTGCCGAGATCGTAAAGGCGGCCGGCGGCGCGTCCGACGATGCCGTTCGTATGATGATCGCCGACAAGCTTGAGGAGCTGACGCGGATCCAGGTCGAGGCAATCTCCAACCTCAAGATCGACAAGATCACGGTTTGGGACGGCGGAAACACGGGCGACAAGAGCTCGACCGCGAACTTTGTGTCGGGTCTGATGAAGTCGGTGCCCCCGATGCAGGAGATCTTCGATATGGCCGGTATGAAGCTTCCCGAGTACCTTGGAAAAACCAAGGACGAGGGCGAAAAGGCCGAATAAAATCAAAAAGAGAAATCCCCCCGCTATGCGGGGGGATTTTTTTAGGCTTCGTCAAAGTAGCGGACGATGCCGATGATGTGGTCGCTGATGCTCTTAATGGACTTGGCGAAGGCGAGGTATTTGCCCTCGTAGACCGTGAGGAGCGTCTCGGTGTAGCCGTCCGCGGTGTCGGCGCGGCCGAGCGTGAGCGGCGTGCCGTCCTTCAGCGTGTGAAGGATCGTGCCGCTCGCGGGTGATTCGCTGCTTGGCGTTTCAACCTCATAGCTCTTAAGGGCGAGCAGGGTGCCGTTTTTATCGTAGGTATAGACCGTGGCGACCGAGCGCAGGGTGGAATTGAAAATGCCCTTGTTTACGTTCTGGTTGGAGGCAATGCCGTCACCGCTCCAGACCGTCTCGTATTCGCCCACCTGCTCCTTGGGAATGATGTTGCCGTCCTCGTCCATAAAGTTGGCGGGGCCTGCGTTCACGCCGTAGATGACGTAGGCCATCCAGATGTCCTTGCCGGTGCTTACCTGGCGGAAAAGGCTCTGGTCGTTGTCGCGCATACGGTACCAGGTCCAGCCCACGCAAGCGCGCGATTCCAGGAGTGCCAACGTGTAGTGCTCGTAGTAAGCGGCGCGATCGGCCTGTGTTTGCACGAAGATGCCCGCGCCGGTCGAGTTGGCAAGCGGATAGCCGTTGGCATCAATGGCGTCCTGCGCTTTGGCAAAGAATTCGGTGACCATAAAGGGAACGCCCGAGTGGCGGTAGAGGTTGACGATGGTGTCGACCGACGGATTGAGTCCGCCGTAGAGGTTGGCGGTGATCATATCGGCGTAGTAGCCCGCGGCGCGCACCGGCCACTCCTCGGAGAGTGCGTTGAGGTTGGAGCGCGAGCCCATATACATATGGTTGGGATCGGCCTTTTTGATGGCCTCGCTCGTGGTCTTGTAGTATCTTGCGTACCAGAAGCCGAGGAACTCGCGGCGGATCTGCTCGTACTCGGGCGACTCGCGGTATTTCTCAAGTGTCGGATACGGATCGTTCATGCGCCGCGCCAGCCACGTCCACGCGGTGGCGTAGGAGAAGGCGTTTGTGGGGGTATCCGAGGGGCTGAGCGTCAGATAGTTGTCCAGCATATGCAGCTCGGAGGGCAGCTCGTTGTCGGTGGTATAGCCGAACACGCGCGGATTGTCCGCGTAGCCGCCGTTTTGAATGGACGTGCGGAGCGCGTTTTGCGTGAAGGTCACGTAGTCGGGGTCAAACAGACAGACGGTGTTGTTGTAGGGGAAGATGCCGTCGCCCGAGAGGTGGCCGCGTCCCAGCGAATTCATATAGGCCGTGTTGGCACCGAGCGGCACGACGACCGAAAGGCCGTCCTTTACGGCAAGAAGCGAGGCGGTGGCACTCATTTGCGCCACGTTGACGCCCGAGGCCTTAAGGGAAGCGGTCACCTCGGTGAAGAAGGCTTCCGCGGAGCCGTATTTTTCGAGAATGAGCCGTTCCTGGTTTTGTGTGCCCGAGGTGAACGCCACGTCGTTCATGCCGATGGCGAAGAAGGGGTTGCCCAGCGGGTCGATGACAAAGGGACGGTCAAAATAGGTCTCGACGTGGAAGAATCCGGTCGGCTCGCCGTAGAAGCCGGCATTGGTAATGCCGCCGTAGACGTCGTACTCCGAGAGGGTGTCTGCATATTCCGAATCAAGGAAGGCGCTTCCCGTGCTTGTGCCCAGCGTGCTCAGCGTGCGGACAAATCGGGTTCCGGTCCAGCTGCCTGGCCCTGTGAGTCCGGCGTGTGACCAGGGGTTTTGTGTCCAGGGGAGCTCCCTGGAAAAGTCGCCCTTGGCCTTGGAGGCACCGTAGCCCTCGGCGGTAAAATCGGGGATATCGTGGTCGATGGGGGTGCCGTCCGCGTCCAGCGGGCGGATGGCGTCGCGCAGGCCGCCAAACCACTCGTTTACCAGGTGCTCGGCGTAGCCAAACGGCTCGTAGCCCTCGTTTTTGGCCTGATCAAGATCCAAGGGGCGGTCGTAGATGGTGGAAACGATCTCGATGTAGGGCTTGAGGTTCAGGCGCGACTCCTTGGAGTGCAGATAGACCAGCGCCGCATCCTCGTGACCCTCGGTGGTCAGGCGGAAGGAGACGGTCAGCGAGCCGTCGGCGTTCAGACGCTCCTCGCGGAGGTAGGGAAGGATCTCGACGGTCATATACAGGTCGTCCTTGACCGGGGCCGAGCCGATATATTCGCGTGTGTCGGCCAGCTCGCGGAAGTTGGTGTGGTTGAGCGTATGCTCGTCCCAGGCCGCGTCGGTGGCGTAGAAGAGCATATCGTACAGCTTGACGCCCGCCTTGTTCTCAATGTTTTGTACGCCGATGTTGAGCGTGGCCGAGGCGGCGCTCTCGATGGCCTTTACCTCGTCGGGCGTGAAGGTGAACTTAAAGTAAGCGGCGCGCTGGGGGTCGTCGCCCCACTCGTCGAGATTCTTGGCCTGGAGAATGGCAGAGCCGCCAAAATCGGAGGTCAGGTGCGCGGGATTGTCAAAAACAAAGGTGTCGTCGGTGGCAAAGACCTTTTGGAAGGCGGCCTCCTTGCGCGCAAGGATGGGGTAGCCGTCTCCGTCAAGCGCGCCCTCAAAGGAGAGCGTTGCCGACGTGCCGTAGGCGCGGATGCCGTTTAGCCCCAGCACGTAGGGGCGGACTACCACCTCAAGGTAGCCGTTTTCGGGGGCAGCGGGAAGCGCGGGGATCTCGATGGCGGCGGCGTAGGTGTATCCGAAGTCCTTGTCCGCATGGTAAACGTTGCCCTCGGCGTCGGTGAGGCTTTCATAGACCTCCTTGTCGCGTGCCGAGGCTGTCCGCGCGGACACCTTGCCCGTCTCGTCCTTAGAGAGAAGCATGACCTCCACGCCCACGCGGTTGAACGCGCGGTCGTTTACGCCGAGAATCGCGCGAAGTGAAAAGCTGCCGTCCTGCGGCTTTGTGGCCTGATAGCCCACAAAATCGGCATATTTTCCCGCCTTTGGGGACGCGCTCTTGGCCGAAAGAGGCGTGATGCACATGAGCGCCATCGGCGCGAGAAGTACCGTCATTAAAATGGTTTTGAGAAAAAATCGTTTTTTCATACAGTCGCCGTCCTTGGGTAATCAAATCTGTTTCCTCATTATAGCATTTTCAGCCCGGCTTGTCAATGTTTTAACGAAAGGTGAATTTGAAGTTTGTCGGGGGGAGGACGAGGGGCTCTGCCCCAAACCCCGCCACCTTTAAA
>CAJGDZ010000097.1 GCA_904502055.1 uncultured Clostridia bacterium
AAGCAATATCGAGAAAGGTTTTTCAAGTCATTTTGGTTCTTCACGCTTTAGCGTGAAGAACATGTATGCCACAAGTCACGAAGCGGACAAAGAGAGCTCGCTCTCTTTTCCGCATCGAGGCTTGCGGCACAAAATGACGTGAAGTTTGTGCAGACCCATTCAGCAAAAGTTTTTGCGGAGCTTTTTTCGAGTTGCGAAGCAATCTCGTAAAAGCAGACCGTATCCCCAGCAGACAATATCTCACCGTTAAACTTCAATTTGTAAAGTTATACATAATTTTGTGTCTTTACGCCCATACTTTGGGAAAGGAATGTTTTGTTTGGAGGAAGGTATGGGAAGGGGACTGATGGAGCTGGATTCGGGGATTTTGGCGGTGGCGTCGGTGGTAGGGAAGACCGAGCATGACGGGCCGCTTGGGGATCTCTTTGACGAATACGATGAGAAGGATCGATTTGGCAAGGATACGTGGGAGCGTGCCGAAAGTGAGATGCAGAGGCGTGCGTTTGGCACACTTTTGCTCAAGGGAAAGGTGAAGGAGGCGGAGATCGGCGCGCTTTTTGCGGGCGATCTTCTCAATCAGTGTGTGGCGTCATCGTACGGGCTTATGAAATACGATGTGCCGTATTTCGGCCTGTATGGAGCGTGTTCGACGGCGGTGGAGGGGCTGATTTTGGCAGCGGCGCTACAAAGCGGCGGCTTTTATGACAAGTGTGCGGCGGTGGCATCGTCGCATTACTGCACGGCAGAGCGACAGTACCGAAGTCCCATCGAATACGGTGCCCAGCGTGCCCCGAGCGCCCAGTGGACGGTGACGGGGGCGGGTGCGTTTTTGGTGGGAAGCGGTGGCAAGGTGCGCCTGAGGCACGCTCTGCCGGGCATTGTTGTGGAAAAGGGCATTCGCGACGCCGCCAACATGGGGGCGGCTATGGCACCGGCGGCGGTTAGTACACTGACACGCTTTTTTGCCGAGACGGGGACTCTTCCGCATCACTACGATATGATCGTTACGGGTGACCTTGGCTGGGAGGGCGGCGCCATTCTCTGCGATCTGATGCTTTCGGGCGGCTACGATATTCGCGACCGTTATTACGACTGCGGACGGCTGATCTATTCCAAGAGCACGCAGGACAAGCACGCGGGCGGCTCGGGTTGTGGGTGTGCGGCCACCGTAACGGCGGCGTATCTGTACCCGAGGCTGCTTTCCGGCCAGGTGCGGCGCGTGCTGCTGATGGCGACGGGCGCGATGATGAGTCCCTCAAGCGTGATGCAGGGGGATGCCATTCCCGCCATCGCGCATCTTGTGGAGCTGAGAGGAGGGGTGGGCGTATGAATTATATTTGGGCGTTTGTCGTCGGCGGTCTTTTTTGTGCTTTGGCGCAAATTTTGATTGACAAAACCGCGCTCACTCCGGCACGTATCCTTGTGGGATACGTAGTCCTTGGCGTTTTTCTCGGCGCGATCGGCGTCTATGGGCCTCTTGTTGAATTCGCGGGCGCGGGCGCAACTGTGCCCCTCACGGGCTTCGGCTACCTCATCTCCGAGGGCGTTCGCGAGGCAGTACGCGAGCGCGGTGCGATCGGCATCTTTACCGGTGCCCTCACCGCCGCCGCAGGCGGCACATCCGCGGCGCTCATCTTCGGCTTCCTCGCTTCGATTTTCTTTAAAAGTAAGCCGAAATAACCTTCAAATTTTGATTTGTCGGTGAGGGGATACGTGTAGGGGGCTTTTTGAAAAAAGCCCCCTACAACCCCCAAAAACTTTTGGGGAAAAGAAACTTTTTCATACAATAAAGTCTGCAAAAGCAATATCGAGAAAGGTTTTTCAAGTCATTTTGGTTCTTCACGCTAAAGCGTGAAGAACATGTATGCCACAAGTCACGAAGCGGACAAAGAGAGCTCGCTCTCTTTTCCGCATCGAGGCTTGCGGCACAAAATGACGTGAGGTTTAAGCGAACCCGTGCAGTGAGAGTTTAGGTCAAGCCTTTTTAAAGGCTTGCGCGGTCGAGGCGCGAAGCCTCGTCGCCCGTCGCAACGGGCGAAACTCCCCGACAAACTTCAATTTTTCATGTTCTTCAAGAGGCGCTTTTGGTGCCTCTTGACTTTTTTGTGTTTTTTATGTTAAAATAAAACATAATATATCTTTTACTGGAAAAGGAGAGCATATATGAGAAAAAGCCGACGTGTCTCAAGGATTCTTTTTTGTGTGGTTCTTGCGGCTTTGGTTTTGGTGTTGCTTGCGGTGTCCGCATCTGCCGCGGATCTTGAGTGGAATCTTCTGACCGATACCGATGCAGGCTATCGCACCGAGATGCACAAGCATTGGGCGAGCGGCACGGAGGAAGACGGCACTACGTATCTTTGGAATAAGGACAACAAGGCGGGTGCCTTGTATATTTACGACGACGGCAATATTTTGGGAAGCTATCTCACCTTTTCGCTGGAGGGTGACTTTTATTTTGATGCCTTCCCGGACGGACTTCGCGGTGACAAAACGCCAAAGGAAAGTCCGATGTCCTTCCTTACCTGGATCTATAAGGATCCCGTGACGGGAGGCGCCAACCGATTCAATGCCATTCGTTTGGATAACGAGGGATACCTTTATGCCGGAAGCTCGAGCAAGGACCGCACCGACGTGCGCCTGGAGATCGGTCGGTGGTATAACATTCGTTGCGTTTTCACGCCGAAAAGCGGTCTCAGTGAGGTCTTTGTCGACGGGAAAAAGGCGTTTGATTTTACCATTACGAAATTTGATCCGGCCGTATATGCCTCAAGTGCGGTGCGCTATTTCGACGGCTTCTATTCCTGGAGCGCCAGGATGAAAAATCTTGCGGTCAAGACCGACAGCGAGTATACCGTTGAGCCCAAGCGCGAGAGTGCTGCTGATACTCTTGGGTATCAGACGGCAAAGCCGAAGGGCGGAAGCTTTGATGCGCGCTTGATTTTGGGGCTGGAGAGCCCAGGCTTTAACCGCGTTGGTTGCGAGGTGCTGATCCTCACCAAGGACGAGGGGGGCAACGTGGTAAGCGCCTCGCGTGCGCTGAGGGCCAAGGAGATCTACGAAACGCTTACCGATGCGACGGGGAAGACTTATGACGTTGAAGCGCTTTACGGCTACCGCTATGCGGCGGCGCTTGAGATCGCCGACCTGCCCGCAGAGCCGAGCGGCGGTTTTTTTGAGTTGGTCCTGCGCCCCTACGTGCTGGGGTTTGACGGCATTCGCCGATACGGCACGGCGGCTACCTTTATGTTTACGGGAAGGAAGGATGCCGAGGGTTACCCCGTGCTTGAGCGGCAGAGCGGTAAGCGCTTTTCGGTGACGGCGAGTGATGACACCTTTATTTACGGCGGTCAAGCCGCCAAGGACAACGGGGGAGAGGAAAGTCTCAGCATTCGGAACACCGGAGCGGAGACCTCGGGCTATTTTCGCGCGGCGTACTTCCGGTTTACCTTGGATGCGCGCGCCGTAAAGGCTCTGGAAACCGCCACGGCGGCGACGATTCGCCTTTACATGAAAAGTCATGAGAATCGCCCGGAGCGCAAGCAGTGTGAGATGATCCTTCAGAGTGTGGGAGCCGATTGGGACGAGCATTCGCTCAATTACGGCAACCGCCGGGAGCTGGCGCCTGCGTATGAGGTGCTCCATCAGGGCGACTATGAGGTCGGCTCGTATTTTACGGTGGACATTTTGCCGTATCTTCTTGAACAGCTTACATACAATGACCGTGAGGACGGCACGCTGGCCGTGGCTTTCCGTCTTTATAATGCAGGGGATAGCGATGCGATCGTGGCATACGTCAGCTCCAAGGAATCGGGCTATGCCCCCACCATTGAGCTGGAAAATTCGATGTATTATCCGGTGCTGAATCTTTCCAAGATCGTAAACGTGGGCTACGAGCCGTGGGGCTATGCCGAGCATCTTGTGAACGAATGGTTTGACGAGATCGTGGATCGGGTGTATCTTAGAGACAAAAACGGCGCGCTTGTTTCCTACGGAGAAGGAGCGTCTATGCCCGTGGGCTACGGTGCGACCGAGGCGACGGGAGACTTTACGGTAGAGATCAAAAACAAGGGCGGATCGCCTTGGTCGACCAAGTCCGAGCTTGGCTATCTCGCCGCTGAGAGCGAGTGGAAGGCGCAGCGCTTTGCGCGCACGCTCGCAACGCTGGGTACGAGCACGTCGGTTTCCTTCCTTGAAACTGAGTATGCCGATATCCTTTCCGAGTACGACGTTTACGGCGGCATTTCCAATGCCGGCTTTAAGGGGGAAGTCACCGGCTTTTTCCATACCGAAAGGATCGGAGGGAGGGTCTACGTTATCGACCCCTTGGGCAATCCCTATTTTGCCCTTGGTATGAACACGGTGGATCTCGGATATACAAAAAATCAGGAAGCCTACACCCTTGCGAGCTACGGCCTTGAGGAGGTCTACTTTGAACGTATCACGAGGGAGCTGAAGGAGGTCGGTGTCAATCTTGCGCTCGGCGGCTCGGAGGATGAGCTTCTCCGTGTAGAAAACGGACTTCCCGTGGTGGTGTCACTCGGCGTGGTCTCCTCGTATATGACCTCCATCGGGCGTCCCAGAGACGGCGCGGATTATCCCAACAACAACACCATCAACGTCTTTGATCCCGATTTTGTCAAGCGGACGTTGGAAAACGTTCCGGCGGAGATCCTTGCCGGCGGATATGCGGAGCATCCCTTTGTGTTTGGCTATACCACCGATAACGAGCTTCCCTCGGGCGAGGATATGCTCGTTCGCTATCTGACGCTCGATCCGTCCGAGCCCGGCAACGGATTTTCCTACGCGGCTGCGTGGACCTGGCTGATGCGGCGAACCGAAAACGCCTGCCCGACGCTGGAGGGGCTTTATCAAAGGGATGATTTTGAAAAGCTGAACGAGGAATTTACCGGCTTTGTTTATGCGCACTATTACCGCGTGGCGCGCGAGGCGATCGGGTCGGTTGACCCCAATCATATGTACCTTGGCTCGCGCATCAACGGGACGCTTTATGACTGTGAGGATTATCACAGAGCCGCGTGCTACTATCTGGACGTGATCACGGCCAATCTCTACGGCGGCGTGACTCCGCCCTGGGAGCGCATGATCGGCTTCTATCATAATTCGGGCAAGCCCTTCTTGGTAACCGAATTCTTTGCGAAGGGTGCCGATACCATCGACGCGAACGGCTATATGCTTGCCAACTCTACGGGCGCGGGCATTCTGGTTCGGACACAAAAGGATCGAGCCGACTATTATGAGCATTACGCGCTTTTGATGCTGGAGTCCGAGGCTTGCGTGGGGTGGTCGTGGTATTACGTGCGCGACAACGATCAGAGCGTTTTCACCTCAAACGGAGAGGATCGGCTGATTATGCTTCACTGTACCTACAGCGGCACGCCCAAGGCCAACACCTTTATGAACGTGGAAACGGGTGAGATCCTTACGGCCGCCGAGGTGGGAGACTATTCGGTGGTCTATAAGGGCGCGGATATGCACTCCAATCAGAACGTCAACAAGGGACTGTATAACGGCGATTTTTCTTCCACGGTCGTGCTCTACGAATACGATGGAGAGGGGAATCTCCTTAGCTCTCGCGGCTATGAGGTTGAGCATCCCGAAAGCCGCACACCCGAGGCCGGAACGCTTCTTTTCGGCAAGAACGGCGAGACGTATACCGTTGGCCGCGTGACAAACGCCGACGGCGGCTATACCGAGACGGTGCTTACGGCCTACCGGGGGCAGTACGTGGCCTTTGCCGACGCCATCAAGAAGGTGAGCGACCATTTGCTTGGGCTCGTTGTCTACTTTGACGCTGAATAATGCAATAAAAAAGCACCCGACACGGTCGGGTGCTTTTTGTGTTTCATTAAAGAGTGATCTTCTTGAAGCTCTTCTTGCCGCGCTTAAGAAGAATGCCGTTTGCGAATGCGTCCTTCTCAAAGGTGGTCTTGATGTCGGTCACCTTTTCGCCGTCAGCGGTAACGCCACCCTGCTCGACCGCGCGTCTTGCCTCGGATTTCGAGGGAACGAGCTCGGCCTTGACCAGAAGCGTCAGGATGTCGATCTTGCCGTCGGTGAAGTCCTCGTCCGAAAGGGCGATCGAGGGCATATTTTCGGTGCTTCCCGCGCCAAACAGACCGCGTGCGCTGTCCTGCGCCTTCTTGGCCTCCTCCTCGCCGTGAACGAGCTTTGTAAGCTCAAAGGCAAGGATCTCCTTGGCGGTGTTGAGCTGGCTTCCTTCCCAGGAATCCATCTTGTCGATCTCCTCAAGGGGCAGGAAGGTCAGCATACGAATGCACTTGAGAACGTCGGCATCGTCGATGTTTCTCCAGTACTGGTAGAAATCGAAGGGGCTTGTCTTATTGGGATCCAGCCATACGGCGCCGCTTGCCGTCTTACCCATCTTCTTGCCCTCGGAGTTGAGAAGCAGGGTGATGGTCATGGCGTGTGCGTCCTTACCGAGCTTGCGGCGGATGAGCTCCGTACCGCCAAGCATGTTCGACCACTGGTCGTTTCCGCCGAACTGAAGGTTACAGCCGTGGGTCTGGAACAGACGGTAGAAGTCGTAGGACTGCATGATCATATAGTTGAATTCAAGGAAGGAAAGTCCGTTTTCCATTCTCTGCTTGTAGCACT
>CAJGDZ010000098.1 GCA_904502055.1 uncultured Clostridia bacterium
AAAGCCGCCGCGGCGGCTTCCCGTCTAAAATGACGTGAAGTTTAAGCAGACCCATTCAGTTAAAGTTTTTGCGGAGCTTTTTTTAAAAAGCGACCGTATCCCCAGCAGACAATATCCCCCTACAAACTTCAATTTATAAACCAAAAAGGACGAGAAGATCTCGTCCTTTTGTGTTTTGTTTATCTACAGGATCAATAGCCGAGGAAAGCGGCAAAGTCGCTGTAGGAAAGATTGTTCGGGTTCTTAACGTTTTCCGGGGTAAAGAAGCGGGCGGCGATGCAGATCGCACCGAGCTCAACCTGAGCCTCGCCGAGCGAGACATGTCCTTCCGTAGCCACCCATCTGAGGGCGTCCTTTATGTCGGGAACCATTTCTCTGAGCGGACGCACATTCGAGTAGAAGGCCTCAGCCTCCAGCTTTTCCTTAAGCGTGCCGAAAAGCGATTTTACGACCTCGTCGTTCAGGTGGGGAAGAAGAAGGTCACTGTATTCCTTGAGGATGCTTCCGCCAAGCTCACCGAGTGCGCTGATCATCGGCTTGAACATGGGGTTGTCGGCAATTACGTAAACGGCGGAGATCAGCTTTGCGCACTGCTCCTCGTCCTCAAAAATCGAGGACGCGTTGTTGAAGTTGATGCTGGAAAGAAGCTCAAGTGCACCGAGCTGTGCCTGCTGTGTGGGATCAACGGCAGGCGTCTGAGGTGCTGTGGTTTCGGGAGCCTTGGTGGTCTCGGGAGCGGTGGTCGTGGTCTCCTCGGGGGTCTTGGTGGTCTCGGGAGCCGGCGTGGTGGACTCAGCATCCGTGGAGGACTCCGCGGGCTTGCTTGTCTCGTCGGGCTTTGCCGTGGTCTCCACGGGTTTTGTGGTGGTCTCCTCGGGAGTCTTGGTGGTCTCGGGAGCTACCGGTGTCTCGGGAGCCTTAGTGGTCTCGGGAGCGGAGGTCTTGTCCTTATCCTTTTCGGCCTTCTTGGACTCCTTGGCGGCTTCCTTCTCAGCCTTCTTGGATTCCTTAGCTGCCTCCTTGGACTCCTTGGCAAGCTCCTTTTCGGTCTTTCGCTCCTCCTCGATCTTGTCAAGGTCAACGCCGAACAGGGTTGCGGTGGTGTCCGAAAGGTTTTCGGTGGTGGTTTCCGCAAAGACCTCGGAGATGGCGGTTACCATAATGTTGGTAATGAAATCACCGGAGGTGGTGGATACGCCGGCAATCGAGCCGCCGCTCTGAAGATGCTGACCTGCCGTGCTTGCCGCAGAGGCTACAAGCTCCTTGGCAAAGGGCTGACCCGCAATGTGGGGCAGAGCGGCCGATGCGGCCTTGGTGAGCGTGGAGATCGGCGAGGCGGGAGCCTGGGGGGCACCGGTCTCGGCGGATTCCTTGTTTTCTTGGTTGATCGCGGTGGCGGCGGCACCGACGGCATTGGTCAGAGCCACGGCCTCCTCGACGGCGTTGTAACGCTCGCCCTCGGGCGTAGTAGCGGTTGCCAGATTGAGCGAAAGAGGAGCGGCTACGGCGCTTACCGAGCGAACCTCCTCGATAAAGTCAACGAGATCAAGACCGTTGGGCTTGAGAAGCGAGACGCGAACGGCAAGCGCGGCGTCCGGCTCGACGGGGGTCTGTACCTCGGCCTCGGGCGCGGCTACAAGGCTGCCGATCAGGGCGACCGACTCGTCCGAAAGACCGCCGACCAGCGAAAGCGCGGTGTAAACGGGAGAGAACAGTGCCAGTGCAACGAGAGCGGCACTGACTGCGCCGATGGCCATACCGACGTAGCGGCTGGGAGCGGATCCCGTATCCTCCTCGTGTCCGAGAACGCCCTTAACGATGGCGTTCGAGCGCTTCTTAAGCAGGATCTTGGTGATCAGTGTGAGAAGGCCGAAGAAAACGGCAAACAGGATCGGCACAAGCAGTGCGCCGACAAAACCGACGATCAGAGCGCTCAGGCTTTCCGAGGCGGTGATCATTGCCGCGATTTCCTCGCCCAGAAGGGGAAGAACCAGCGAAAAGGCGGTGTCGGCAATCTTAGCGGCAATGGTTCTGCCCACGGTAAGCGAAACAACGCCGATGAGGATCAGCTCAACCAGGCGAACGATGCCGCGGCCGATGCCGCGCTTGTAGCCGATCAAAATGCCAAGACCGATGATGAGTACCTGCAAAGCAAGTATGGAAATGAATACTAACATTTTTTCCTCCAAATTAAATAAGATTGAAGATTCAACCGATTTTATTCTATACCTTTTTGTTTTCTTTGTCAACCCTATTTTTCCCATGGAAAGGCAGGAAAAACAAGGAAGGGTGCGGAATTTCATATAAAATTGTAAACTTTTTGTTAACATCGCCAAAAAGCCCTTGCAAGGCGGGCGGCACACATGTATACTTGTATACAATTATACAACGCGTCCGAAAAGGGCGTGGCTTACGTTGTAAATACATTGCCAATATATTCGGAAGGAAAAATTACCATGCTTGAACTGTCAAAGAAATCCAACCTTTTGGAGCAGAAATCTTACCGCTATCAGGTGCAGGACGTTGTCGATCCCAACCTGTACCGCGACGTGTACCCCTACGATCAGGTGCCAAAGGTCCCCTTCAACCACCGCCGCGTGCCCATGGGTATGCCCGAGGAGATCTGGATCACCGATACCACCATGCGCGACGGCCAGCAGTCGGTCGAGCCGTACACGGTGGACCAGATCGTCGACCTGTATAAGCTGATGTCGCGTCTGGGCGGCCCCAAGGGCATCATTCGTCAGACCGAATTCTTCATCTACAGTAAAAAGGACCGCGAGGCGGTCGAGCGCTGCCGCGATCTGGGTCTCAGATTTCCGGAGATCACCACCTGGATCCGCGCCACCAAGGAGGACTTCAAGCTGGTGCGTGACCTTGGCATCAAGGAGACCGGCATTCTGGTCTCGGCCTCGGACTACCACATCTTCAAAAAGCTCAAAATGACGCGCCGCGAGGCCATGAACACCTACCTTGCCACGGTGGCGGAGGCGTTTGAGGCGGGCGTTATGCCGCGTTGCCATCTGGAGGATATCACACGCGCCGACTTCTACGGCTTTGTGGTTCCCTTTGTCAACGAGCTTCAGCGCATGGCGGAGGACGCGGGCATTCCCGTCAAGATCCGCGCCTGCGACACCATGGGCTACGGCGTGCCGTACACCGAGGTTGCGCTTCCGCGAAGCGTATCGGGTATCATCTACGGTCTGCAGCACTATTCCGACGTTCCCTCGGAGATGCTGGAGTGGCACGGACACAACGATTTCTATAAGGCGGTGGCCAATGCGTCTACCGCGTGGCTGTACGGCGCGTGCGCCGTCAACTGTTCGCTTCTCGGAATCGGCGAGCGGACGGGCAATATTCCGCTTGAGGCCATGGTCTTCGAGTATGCCTCGCTGCGCGGCAGCTTAGACGGCATGGATCCGACGGCCATCACCGACATTGCCAACTACTTCAAGGAAAATATGGGCTACGATATTCCGCCCATGACGCCGTTTGTGGGCAAGAACTTCAACGTCACGCGCGCAGGCATCCACGCCGACGGCCTCCTCAAGGACGAGGAGATCTACAACATTTTTGATACCAAGACCATTCTGAACCGCGCCGCGGGCGTGATGGTGACCAAGACCTCGGGTCTGGCGGGCATTGCGTACTGGATGAACGAGCACTACGGGCTGTCGGGCGAGAGAATGATCGACAAGCGCGATCCGCTGGTGCTGGCGCTCAAGAGCTGGATCGACGAGGAATACGAAAACGGAAGACAGACCGCCCTTTCGGACGGCGAGCTGGAGGAAAAGATCGCCGAGCTTTCCGAAAAATTCAGCGGTTGAGAGGCAGAAAATGGATACAAAACGAACGCAATCCATTGCGGACAGTGTGTTTTTGGCGCTGGAGAATGACATTCTCAGCGGCGCGCTGAAAAAGGGGGACCTTATCACCGAGCTCAAGGCTTGTGAGCAGTTTGGTGTCAGCCGTACGCCCGTGCGCGAGGCACTTCAGCGTCTCCGTCAGGAGGGGCTTGTGGAGGAAAGCGGCAAGGGCGCGATCGTCATTGGCATCACCGAGGCGGACATTGACGATATCTACGAGGTGCGAATCCGCATCGAGGGGCTGGCCGCCGCCAGATGCGCCGAGCGCATTTCGGCGGAGGAGCAGAAGCGTCTGTCGGACAGCGTGGCATTGCAGGAATTTTATGCCGAGCGCGGCGCGGCGGACTCACTGCGAAACCTGGACAGTGAATTTCACCGCCTGATCTTCTCGTATTGCGGCAGTCGCACGATGGAAACGCTGCTTCTGGAGCTCCACCGAAAGGTTAAGCTTGTGCGCCGCGTTTCGGTGGAAAACCCTACGCGCGCAAGGGAGGCGGTGAGTGAGCACCGCGCCATTCTGGAAGCCATTGCGGCGCGTGATGCCGCACGGGCGGAGACGCTTATGGCGCAGCACATCCGCAACGCCAAGCATAACATTGATAAAACCAACGGAAAAGGAAGGGAATAACTATGGGATTGACAATTGCACAAAAGATCATAAAGGCACACCTGCTTGAGGGTGAGATGGTGGCGGGCAAGGAGATCGCGCTTCGCATCGACCAGACCCTGACGCAGGACGCCACGGGCACCATGGCGTATCTGGAATTCGAGGCCATCGGCCTTCCGCGCGTGCGCACCGAGCTTTCGGTGGCGTACATCGACCACAACACCCTGCAGTCCGGCTTTGAGAACGCCGACGACCATCGCTACATCCAGTCGGTGGCCAAGAAATACGGCATTCGCTTCTCGCGCCCCGGCAACGGCATCTGCCATCAGGTGCACCTGGAGCGCTTCGGCATTCCCGGCAAGACCCTTATCGGCTCGGACAGCCACACCCCCACGGGCGGCGGCATCGGTATGCTGGCGTTCGGTGCGGGCGGTCTTGACGTGGCGGTCGCCATGGGCGGCGGCGCGTACTACATTACCATGCCGAAAATGATCAAGGTCAACCTTCCGGGCAAGCTTTCTCCCTGGGTGAGCGCCAAGGACGTCAGCCTTGAGATCCTTCGCATTCTTTCGGTCAAGGGCGGCGTCGGCTCGATTATCGAGTGGGGCGGCGAGGGCATTGCGACCCTCTCGGTTCCCGAGCGTGCCACCATCACCAATATGGGAACCGAGCTGGGTGCCACCACCTCGATCTTCCCGTCGGACGAAATTACAAGAGAATTTTTGAAGGCACAGGGCAGAGAGGCGGACTACGTTCCGCTTTGCTCGGATGCCGATGCGGTGTATGACCGCGTGATCGACATCGACCTTTCCAAGCTCGAGCCGCTTCTCGCGTGCCCCCACAGTCCCGATAACATCAAGTCGGCTTCCTCGCTGAAGGGTACTAAGGTAGACCAGGTCTGCATCGGCTCGTGCACCAACTCCTCGCTTCGCGATATGCTTCGCGTGGCGGCGATCCTTAAGGGCAAGAAGATCGCCGATTCGGTCAGCCTTTCGGTGTCGCCCGGCTCGCGCCAGGTGCTGTCGATGCTCTCCGAGTGCGGCGCACTTGCCGATATGGTGGACGCGGGTGCCCGCGTGCTGGAATGCGCGTGCGGCCCTTGCATCGGTATGGGCTTCTCCCCGAACTCCGCGGGTGTTTCGCTTCGTACCTTCAACCGCAACTTTGAGGGAAGAAGCGGCACAAGAGACGCGGGCGTGTATCTCGTCTCGCCCGAGGTGGCGGCGGCGAGTGCGCTCACGGGCTATATCACCGATCCGCGCGAGCTTGGAGAGTATCCCGAGATCGTAATGCCCGAGGCCTTCAAGATCAACGACAGCGCGGTACTGATGCCTGCGTCTGCCGAGGAGGCGAAGGCACTCGAGGTGCTTCGCGGTCCCAACATCAAGCCCTATCCCGACACGCATCCGCTGGCCGATGAGATCACCGCCAACCTCACCTTAAAGGTAGGCGACAACATCACCACCGACCACATTATGCCTGCCGGTGCCAAGATCCTGCCGTACCGCTCCAACATTCCGCATATGTCGCAGTTCTGCTTCGGCGTGTGTGACGAGAATTTTGCCGAAAATGCCAAAAAGGCAGGGCAGAGCATCGTGGTGGGCGGCGAGAACTACGGTCAGGGCTCCTCGCGCGAGCACGCGGCGCTGGTTCCTCTGTACCTGGGCGTTCGCGCGGTGCTGGCCAAGAGCTTTGCGAGAATTCACGCGGCCAACCTCATCAATGCCGGCATCCTTCCGCTGACCTTTGAAAACCCTGCCGATTACGACAAGCTCGACAAGGACGATTCTCTCGCCCTTGTAAACGTGTTCGAGGGCATCAAGACAGGCAAAATCACGCTCCTTAACAAGACCAAGAGCCTCGAAATCCCCGTGCTTTGCTCCTTCACCGAGCGCCAGCAGAGCATCCTTCGCGCCGGCGGTCTCCTCTCCTTTACCAGAGACGGGGAGTAATGAATTTCAAATTTTGATTTGTCGGTAAGGGGAGACGTGTAAGGGGCTTTTTGAAAAAAGCCCCCTACAACCCCCAAAAACTTTTGGGGAAAAGAAACTTTTTCACACAATAAAGTCTGCAAAAGCAATATCGAGAAAGGTTTTTCGAGTCATTTTGGTTCTTCACGCTAAAGCGTGAAGAACATGTATGCCACAAGTCACGAAGCGGAC
>CAJGDZ010000099.1 GCA_904502055.1 uncultured Clostridia bacterium
AGAAGAGACTGGAAGCTTCCGCAAAGTAAGCTTTTTTGTCCTTGGCAAATTCAAATTCAAAGCAATCGGGCAAGTTGTGTTCATGCATAACTTGCCCTTATTGTTTTAAATAAGGAAAGGAACATCCTTTTGGAAAATCAGGAAATCAAAAACAGCCGTGCGGTGCTGGTGGCGCTTTGTCACAACAGTGCCGACATGGTCGAAACCGAAAAAAGCCTTGACGAGCTCACGCGCCTTCTGGACACGGCCGGCGGCGATGTTTTTGCAAGACTTATACAAAACAAGGATACACCCGACGTCCGCACCGTGATCGGCAGTGGAAAGGTCAAGGAGCTGAAGGAGATCTGCGTGGGCAATGAGATCGATCTTGTGATCTTTGACGGCGACCTCTCCCCCTCCCAGATCCGAAACCTTGAAGACGAGCTTGACGGTGCGAGTGTCATTGACCGCTCGATGCTGATTCTCGACATTTTCGCGCTTCACGCCACGACAGGCGAGGGTAAGCTTCAGGTCGAGCTGGCTCAGCTCAAATACACCGCGCCGCGTCTGATCGGCAAGGGCAACGAACTTTCGCGTCTGGGCGGCGGCATCGGCACAAGAGGCCCCGGCGAGACCAAGCTGGAGAGCGACAAGCGGCATATGAAGCGCCGCATCGCCGCGCTTGAGGCCGAGCTTGAGGTTTTGGAGAAAAACCGCATGACCATGCGCGCCTCACGCGACCGAAGCGGCATCCCCAAGGTGGCCATCGTGGGTTATACCAACGCCGGCAAGTCCACCCTTCTCAACCGACTGACCGATGCAGGCATTTTGGCCGAGGACAAGCTGTTTGCCACGCTGGATCCCACCACGCGGAAATATTCCCTGCCTTCGGGCGAGAACATTTTGCTGACCGACACGGTCGGCTTTATCCGCAAGCTCCCTCACCATCTTGTAAAGGCGTTCAAATCGACACTTGACGAGGCGGTCTACGCCGACATTCTGGTGGTGCTTGCCGACGTTTCGGATGAGGAATACCCCGCTCAGCTCCGTGTTACACGTGAAATCCTCGGTGAGCTCGGCGCCGCCGACAAGCCTACGGTATACGTGTTCAACAAGTGTGACAGAGGCGTCGCCGCCCCCGTTGCCTCGGTGATCAACACCGACAGTGAGCATCACGTTATGCTTTCTGCCAAGGAGGGCGACGGTGTGGAGACGCTGGTTGAGCTTCTCGACCGCATTCTGCACGAGGGCAAAACACGTGCGGTCTTTGTCATTCCCAACGCCGAGCAGGGAGCGCTGAGCACGCTCTACAAAAACGCGACGGTGGAGGACGTGGAATACGGCGCAACCGCTGTCACCGTTACTGCCATTGTCGACGCCAAGGTGCGCGGTATGATGAAAAAATATGACATCTGTCCTCCCAAAAAGGAGGAATACTGAGATATGGCTGAAGAACTCTATATCACGCTTGCCAAGGAAGCAAGCGCCGAATTTGAGGAAAAGCGCTCGATCTTTATCGGCTACGCAAAGCCCACCAAGAGCGAGGAGGAGGCACTGGCCTTCGTTGCTCAGATCAAGCAAAAGCACAAGGATGCCACACACAACGTATTCGGCTACAGCATGAAGCACGGCATTCTGGCACGCTACTCGGACGATGGCGAGCCGCAAGGCACGGCAGGTATGCCGGTGCTGGACGTCATTCGCAAATCGGGCGTGGACGATGCCACCGTCGTGGTCACGCGTTATTTCGGCGGCACACTTCTGGGAGCGGGCGGTCTTGTACGCGCCTACTCTGCCGCCGCCAAAATGGCACTTGAGGCCGCGGAGATCGTGACGTACGAGAGCTACACCGAGATCTCCCTTACCTGCTCGTACGCTGACCACCAAAAAATTTCCGCCGAGCTTCCCCGCTTTGGTGCGATCCTTGACGATACGGTCTACGCGGAGGACGTCACACTGAGGTTTGCCGTAAAGGATGCCGTCACAGATTCCGTCCTCGGCCGCATCCGTGAGATGTCGGGGGGAAAGCTTATACCCGAGATCGTGGGAAAACGATTTGATTATCAGGCATAACAAAAGCCGTTGCGACTAGGTCGCAACGGCTTTTTTCATTTGAAATCAACGACGTCCCTCGGCTCGCGAAGCACCCATTCTCCGCTTGTGAAATCGGGAATTTCAACGGGAGCACCTCCCATTTGGATCGAGGTCTCGGAAAGGCAGGTAACTGCCATCCACGCCGCTGCGTCAAACACGTCGATCGGCATCTCCTCGCCGCTTCTTGCACAGCGGAAAAAGGCCTTCAGCGTAAGCGTATCCATGCCGTCATGCCCCGCCTCCATCTCCTGCTTTGTGAGGGTCTTCCACTCTGAAGGCAAATACTCCTCATGATAATCGTTCGCGCTGTTGTAATGCAGGCTCATGCCGTCTTTATGGTTATCCTTGCCGTCGATAAACGCAACGTTTCCGTCCTCCTTGAACATACCCTTTGTTCCGCACACCGTGAATTCACGGCTGTAAAAATGCGGCAGGGTGGTGTCCAGCTTAAGTGAGATCACGCTTCCGTCGGCGCAGGTAATGTTGGTACAGACCACATCGCCCTGCATAAAGGTCTTGTCAAGCAGCTCCGTGGGCTCTCCCTTTGCGCGGACAAACGCGCTCATTCCGCGTGCCTTTGTGGCCACCGAGCTGAGCGTCAGCATACGGTTTCCGCGGTTAACATTCAGAATTTTGGCAAGAGGGCCCAGTTCGTGTGTGGGGTAATTCTCGCAATTTCTCGCAAGGTAATTGCGGAGGCGATAATGGCGGTTGGCCGCGCCGCTTGCGATCTGCTCACGCAGATCGTGACAGTACGCCCCGTGACCGTAAACCACCTCACCGAAAAGCCCCTTGCGCACAAGGTTGGTCACCAGAAGCTCGTTTTTGCCAAAGCAACAGTTTTCCAGAAACATAAACGGCGTTCCCGTCTCACGGTAAGCCTCCACCAAGGCAAAGCAATCGTCCAAGGAATAGGCACCGCCCACCTCAAGGCCCGTGATCTTGCCCGCCCGCATCGAGGCAATGGCCAGCGGCACGTGCGCCTCCCAGGAGGCGGAGATGATTACGGTGTTCACCTCACTGTCCGCAAAAAGCTCGGCGGCAGAGGCATAGCCCTTAGGCTCAGCACCTCGCTTTTCCTTGACCAGCGCGCAAAAATCGTCCACGCGGTCGGGATACAGATCACACCCCGCCACCACGCTGACGTCCTCCCGCAGATCCAGGATGTTCTTCAAAAGCACCTTTCCCCGTCTGCCAAGTCCGATAAAGCCAAGGCGGATTTCGTCTACTTTATACATATGTAACTTCCCTTCAACGGTCAGCGATATTTTTCGATCAGCTCCTCATTAAGGAGCGACGCGGAATCCGCGTCACAGTAGATCACACAGTCGGCATGCTTCTTGAGAAGCGTGGCGGGAATCTCATTGGTCACGTCGTTTGCCAGCGTATTGTAGATGGCCTCGGCCTTGACCTTGTAGGGCACGACCGAAACGATGTGCTCACAGCGCATAATGCGGTCACAAGTCATCGAAATTGCCTGCTTAAAGCATTCGTCCTTATCCTTGAACCAGCCCTCGCCGATCTGCTGCTCAAGGCAGCGCTCCGCCAGCGTTACCACCTTGTAGGCACTCTTGTCCTCAAAATCCGCGGGCGGATCGTTGAAGGCAATGTGCGCGTTTTCACCGATACCGATGAGACCGACGTCCACCGCTTTCTCATCCAAAAGCGCGGTCAGCTCGGCAATGGTCTCCTCCGGTGCGCGTTCTCCATCGATGAGGTGGTACGCGCCGGGGTGTACCTTATCCACAAAGCGCTCCTTCAGATAGCGCTGGAAGCTGGCAGGATGATCCTTTGAAATTCCCACATACTCGTCCAGATGGAACATTTCCACCTTGTCCCATTCCACGGGCAGCTTTACGATCTCGTCAAAAAACGGAAACTGAGACGCGCCCGTAGACAACAGGATTCTGGCGCTTCCCTTTTTGGCAATGGCCTCGGAAATCAAGCGCGCAGTATATACGGCGGCATCCTTGCCCATTTCTTGCTTGGTGGCAAATACTTTAAGTTTCATAAGCATTCTCCTTTATGAATATATTTCGTCATCATTGTATCACATCCTTCTGCAAGGATTCAATATGCAATCGCATCCGTTTGGCAAAAATTACATAAATCTCACCGTTTTTTGCGGTATTCTCGGGGGGATATCCCTACATTATGTTTGAAGATCAGCGAAAAATAATTGGCCGAGGAATAACCGCAAAGCTCGGCGATCTCGCTCATTCCCTTGGCGGTTTCTGTGAGAAATCGCTTGGCCGCATTGAGTCGCACCAGCGAGCAATATTCCATCACCGAGCACTTCATCACACGCTGGAAGCTGCGACAGAGCGTGTTTTTGGAAACAAAAAAGAGTTCCGAAAGCCTTTCCAACGTGATTGGCTCACGGTAGTGCTCATTTATGTAGCCAACCACACCGAGGACCGCCTCGTCCCCGCGCTTTTCCGACGTAGTGAGGCACTCGGTCGGAAGCGGCAATAGCTCGGCTCCGCGCAGAAAACAGATCAGAGACTTAATCAGATGAAGCGCGTATTTTTTCTGCAAGGATGCGGTGGGATAATCCTCATCCATGCTCTCCAGCAGTGAGAAAAACAGCTCGCCCCGCTCGCCCACAGGCTCAAACGCCACAAGGTGGAAGCACGCGTCAAGAAAGCTCACCTCGGCTTCATTCAGCTCCCCCGGAGAAAGATAAAGGTTGACACGCCGATACGCGCCGCCCTCGGTTCGGTGAATGCAGGATGGCGGAATGACCGCCACGGAGCGCGGCCTTAAAGCCAGCTTTTTGTTCTCAAAAATCAGCGTTCTCTCACCTTCGAGCAAGCAATATATTTCATAATACTCGTGCGAATGCAGGGACGCCATGTTCCACTCTCTGTCCAACGCCCGATACTCGATCTCTACAAAGCCCATATCGGTCTCCTTTCGCATTTTATACTATTATAGCAAAAAACGGTGATTTTTCAAGTAATTTCAAACAAAATGATCAAAAAAACATAAATCATACAAAAACGGCAGAATTTCTGCCGTTTTTGTGTTTTACTTTTTCAGATATCTATCGATCGCCGCAGCGGCAGTCTTTCCGGCACCCATGGCAAGGATCACGGTGGCCGCGCCGGTCACGGCGTCGCCGCCTGCATAAACTCCCTCACGTGAGGTAAGTCCCCTCTCGTCGGTCACAATGCCGCCCCACCTTGTGGTCTCCAGTCCCTTTGTGGTGGATTTGATCAGCGGGTTGGGTGAGGTGCCGAGCGCCATAATGACACAGTCCACCGCCAGCTCAAATTCGCTTCCTTCCTTTGCCACAGGGCGGCAACGTCCCGATGCATCGGGCTCACCAAGCTCCATCTCTACGCAACGAATGCCCGTGACGTTTTTCTTGTCATCACCGAGGATGGCCGTGGGATTGGTAAGCAAACGGAATTCAATCCCCTCCTCGATGGCGTGCTCGACCTCCTCGCGTCTGGCAGGAAGCTCTTCCATACTGCGGCGGTACACGATGCTGACCTCAGCGCCAAAGCGTCTGGCACATCTTGCGGCATCCATCGCGACGTTTCCGCCGCCCACGACCGCCACGCGAAGCGGACGCTGTACGGGGGTAGCGCTGTTTTCGCGGTATGCCTTCATCAAATTCACGCGTGTTAAAAATTCATTGGCGGAATAGACGCCGTTTAGATTTTCGCCCTCAATCCCCATAAACTTGGGCAATCCGGCCCCCGTGCCGATAAAGACGGCCTCAAAGCCCATATCCTCCATCAGCTCATCCACCGTATAGGTCTTGCCGATCACGGCATTGGTCTCGATCCTTACACCAAGTGCGCGAAGTCCGTCGATCTCCTTGCCCACGATGGCCTTGGGGAGACGGAATTCGGGAATTCCGTAAACCAGAACGCCGCCTGCCAGGTGAAGCGCCTCAAACACCGTGACCTCATAGCCCTTTTTGGCGAGGTCACCGGCGCAGGTCAGACCCGAGGGACCCGAGCCGACAACGGCAACCTTATGTCCGTTGGAGGTAGGACGCTCGATGGGAGCATCTGCCCTTGCATTATGATAATCTGCAACAAAGCGCTCCAGACGGCCGATGGCAACCGGCTCGCCCTTGATGCCTCTGACGCACTTTCCCTCACACTGGTTTTCCTGCGGACATACGCGACCGCAGACCGCGGGAAGGCTGGTTGCTTCGGAAAGGATCTTATACGCCTCCTCAAACTCGCCCTCGGCCACCTTGGCCACAAAGGCGGGAATGTGGATCTTTACGGGACAACCCGAAACACAAGGCATGTGTTTACATCCAAGGCATCGCTTGGCCTCGTCGATCGCCGCCTCTGCCGTATAGCCGAGTGCGACCTCGTCAAAATTCTTGTTGCGAACGTCGGGGGCCTGCGTAGGCATCACGTTACGTTTTGGTGACATATTTGCCATCTCACTTCACCTCCATACGGAAGAGATTGCAGGTCTCCTCGTGCGCCTTGCGCTCAAAGGGCTTATACATTCCGCTTC
>CAJGDZ010000100.1 GCA_904502055.1 uncultured Clostridia bacterium
GTGTGAGAAAACGTGCCTTCCCCGCACGAGATACCGCGCCTCACCGCAAGCCGGAGCAAACTAAAAAAAGCACCCGAAAGCAAGTTGCTTTCGGGTGCTTTTTGATATAAAATGCGGCCATCCGCTCACCTCCCCGAGCGGCCTCATTTTGATGCAGAAGATGTGATCTTGAGCGAAGGTGTACGAGAGTACTCCGAATGTCCTCGCTACGCGAGCACGCCGATATGCCGCTTGCGGCAATCGCGGCGAAAGAGCGCAGCTTGTGCGCAAAATGCGGCCGCTCCTTACGCCCAAGACATGCTGCCGGGCTTGGCATCCTCTATGATGATGCCCTGAAGGAAGCGAACTGCCTTGCGCAATCCCTCGTCAATGCTCATAAAGCTGTCCTCGTGCTCAATGGAAAGCACACGGTCATAGCCGCAAAGCTGTAAATTGCTGACAAGGTCGCGCCAGTAGCTCTCACCGTTGCCGTATCCCACGGTGCGGAACACCCACGCGCGGTGGATCTCGTCGGTATAATGCTTGGTGTCAAGCACACCGTTCTTGGCGGTGTTATAGGTGTCGATCTTGGTGTCCTTGGCGTGCACGTGGTAGATGGCGCCTGCCAGCTCGCGGATGGCGGCCACGGGATCCATACCCTGCCAGATCAGGTGCGAGGGGTCAAAGTTGGCGCCGATGACGTCACCGACCGCCGCGCGGAGCTTCAGAAGCGTCTCGGGGTTGTAAACGCAGAAGCCGGGGTGCATCTCAAAGGCGATGCGGTCGACCTTATGTGCCTTGGCGAAGGCGCCGGCCTCCTTCCAGTAGGGGATCAGCTTATCGTTCCACTGCCAGTCAAGGATCTTAAGGAAGTCCTCCGGCCAGGGGCAGGTCACCCAGTTGGGGTATTTCGAGCCCTCGCTGTCGCCGGGGCAGCCCGAGAAGGTGATCACGGTGTCAACGCCCAGCTTTTCGGCAAGCAGAACGGCGTTTCGGAAGTCGGTATCAAAGCTCTTGGCGATGGCCTTGTCGGGGTGCAGGGCGTTGCCGTGCACAGCCAGCGCGCAGATGGTCACGTCGTATTTCTTGAAGGTGTTAACGAAGGCCTCGTATTTTTTCTCGTCGGCCAGCAGCTCCGCGGGGTTGCAATGAGCCTTTCCGGGATAGCCGCCCGCGCCGATCTCCACGGTGTGAACACCGAGACCGGTAAGGATGCCGAGGGTTTCGTCCAGAGATTTTGCGCCATAGAGATTGGCAAGAACGCTGAGTTTCATAAAAGTTCCTCGCTTTCGGTTATTTACTACTATAATAATACCCTTTTTGTCTCGGTTTTGCAAGGGCTTTTTGATTTTTTCTTGAATTTTTTCGGTTTAGTTGCAATCGCATACATTTTATGTTATAATAAATATAACTGTGTAATTTAAGGAGCATCCTATGAATTTCGATAAACTGAAGAACGTTCTGGATTGGATCCACACCGAATGCGTGGTGCCGGCGCTGGACTGTATGGTGTATCACGATCACAAGCCGATTTTCCGCTATATGCGCGGCGTTCGTAACCTTGAGACCGGCGTGCCGGTCGATGGCAACGAGAGGTACATTGCCTATTCGGTGACCAAGGTGGTGACGGCGACGGCGGTGCTTCAGCTTGTGGAGCAGGGCAAGCTGGCGCTCACGGACGAGGTGTCCAAATATCTTCCCGAGTTTGCCAAAATGAAGCTTTCCGAGGACGCGTTTGACGCCGAGGCAGGCGAGCGCGTGATGGTGGGCGAGGCATTTGGCGAGGCGGCGGAGATGGGCGGTGTGCGCTATGCCCAAACCCCCATCACCGTTTTGCACCTGCTTTCCATGACCTCGGGGCTGGACTATAACAACAACACCGACGCCATTCGCCAATCGGTGGCCGCGGGCAAGACCTCCACGCGCGACATTGTGCGCGCCATTGCCGAGTCGACGCTGGCCTTTGAGCCGGGCACGCGCTTTTTGTACGGCTTTTCCTTTGACGTGCTGGGCGCGGTGGTCGAGGTGGTCTCGGGTATGCGCTTTGGCGATTACGTGAAAAAGAACATTCTCGACCCCGTGGGGATGAAGGACACCACCTTCCATCTGCCCACCGACGGGGAGGGGCTTTCACGGATGGTGCACCGCTACCGCCGCGCGGGCGGAGGGCTTGAGCATCAGCCGCTGGTCAACATCTACGAATTCGGCCCCGACTGCGACAGCGGCGGTGCGGGACTGATCTCCACCACCGAAGATTTTGCGCGCTTCCACGCCGCACTTGCATCGGGCGGCGTGGCGGCAACGGGTGCGCGCATCCTCACCCCCGAAAGCCTTGCGCTGATGGCGCAAAACCGCCTTGGCGGCGTGGGTCTTTCGGACTTTGAAAGGGAGCGTCCCGGCTACGGGTACGGGCTTGGCGTCCGTACGCACATAGACCGCGAGCGAAGCGGTCAGAAAAGCCCGCTTGGTGAGTTTGGCTGGAGCGGCGCGGGAGGCGCGTTCTCGATGATCGATGTGGAAAATCGCCTGTCGCTGACCTACTTCCAGCAAATGCAGAGCTGGAGTATGGTCATTCAAAACAAAATGCGCGAGGCATTGTATGAGAGCTTTAAGGAGGAATTGAGAAAATGACGAGAGAAGAGAGAGCAAGAGAAAATTTTTTGAAGGGGTATAATTGCGCGCAGGCGGTGCTTCTGGCGTTTGCCGATGAGGTCGGTATGGACGAGGAGACGCTGGCGCGTCTGGCGGCGCCGTTTGGCGGCGGTATGGGACGGCTTCGCGAGGTATGCGGCGCGGTCAGCGGTATGCTGATGGCGGACGGCTTTCTGAATGGCTACAGCGACCCCAAGGCGACCACCGAGAAAAAGGAGACCTACGCGCGCGTGCAGATGCTGGCGGCGCGCTTTCGCGAGGAGTTTGGGTCGATCATCTGCCGCGAGATCGTGCAGGAGCAGGTGGACAGTGGCGTGACCCCCACCGAGCGCACGCCCGAATTTTACAAAAAACGTCCGTGCGCCGAGTACGTGGCGCTGGCGGCCAAAATTTTAGACGAGGAACTGAAAAAATGCTGAGACTTCTGGATCTGCAAAAGGAGCTGATCCTCACCCATCTGCGCGCCGGTGACGTCGCGGTGGATTTCACGATGGGCAACGGACACGATACCGAATTTTTGTCGAAAACCGTGGGCGAGCGTGGACACGTGTACGCCTTTGACATTCAAAGCGCGGCGGTGGAGTCCACGCGCAAAAATCTTGCGGCGGCGGGGTGTCCCGACAATTATACGCTCATCCACGATTCGCACCACAGGGTGAAGGACTACGTAAAGGGCGAGATCCGCGCAGGGATGTTCAACCTTGGCTATCTTCCGGGCGGTGACAAGAGCATCACCACCATGCGAGAGACCACGCTTCCCGCCATCGAGGCGGCGGTCTCCATGCTGGGTCCGAATTCCATTTTGAGCGTGGCGGTCTATCCCGGACACGAGGAGGGCGAGGCCGAGGGCAAGCTCGTTTGCGAGTACCTCTCCACGCTTGACCGATTCCGCTACAGTGTGGCGCAGATCCGCATCATCAATTCGCCCACGTCGCCGTTTTTTATGGCGATCGAAACGAAATAAGAGGTTTTTATGAACATTCAGGATACGATAGCCGCCATCTCCACGCCCCCCGGCAAGAGCGGTGTGGCGCTTTTGCGCGTTAGCGGTGCGGAGGCGGTGGCGGTGGCAGAGAGGGCGTTTGCACCCAAGAACGGCAAGACGCTTTCCGATCTGCCGAGCAATCGCGCGACCTACGGCGACATTTTGTCCCGAGGGCAGAGAATTGACGACGGCATCGCGGTGATCTACCGCGCGCCGCATTCGTTTACCGGCGAGGACACGGTGGAGATCACCTGTCACGGCGGTGTTCTCGTGACGCGTGAGGTGCTTTCGGCGCTTCTGGCGGCAGGGGCGCGCCCGGCCGAGGCCGGAGAGTTTACGCGCCGCGCCTTTGTGGCGGGCAAGCTGGGTCTTTCGGCGGCAGAGGCACTGGGCGATCTTCTGGAGGCCAAAACGCACGCCGCGCTGCTTTTGTCGCGCTCGGGGCTTGACGGCAAGCTGGAGAGTGCCACGAGAGGGCTTTACGAGGACGTGCTTGCGCTGCTTTCGGCGCTCTACGCGGCCATCGACTACCCGGAGGAGGATCTGGCAAGCGTCTCGCGCGAGGAGGCCATAGAGCGGTCACAGGGGCTTCTTGAACGCGTACAGAGGCTGGCGGACACCTACAAAAGCGGCCACGCGGTCAGCGAGGGCATCCCCACGGTGATCTGCGGCAAGCCCAACGTGGGAAAAAGCTCGCTGTTTAACGCGCTGGTAGGCAAGCAAGCCGCGATCGTGACGGATATTGCCGGCACTACGCGTGACGTGCTGGAGCAAACGGCGGCGGTGGGCGCGGTGACCTTACGGCTTCTTGACACGGCGGGACTTCACGAAAGTGAGGATACGGTTGAGCGCATCGGCATCGAGCGTGCACGCGAGGCACTGGAGAGTGCGGAGCTCGTGCTGGCGGTCTTTGACGGCTCGGCGGCGCCGGACGGCGAGGACAGGGAGCTTTGTGAGCTCCTTGCCGAGAAAAACTGTGTGAAATTTGCCATCTTAAATAAATGTGACAAGGCAAGTGCCTTTGACGAGAGCACGCTTGACGGCTTTGAGGCTGTGCTTCGGCTTTCGGCCAAAGAGGAGATCGGGCTTGACGCGCTGAAGGGTGCGATTGAGAGCGCCTTTTTTGACGGTTCTCTGACCTTGGGCGAGGACGCGATCGTGGCCAATGCCCGTCAGCACGCGGCGCTTGTGCGCGCGGCGGCGGCGCTTGAGAGTGCCACCCGGGCCTTTCGGGGCGGTCTTGCCGAGGACATCTGCTGCTCCTGTCTTGAGGAGGCGCTGGCGGCGCTGGGCGGTCTTGACGGCCGCGAGACAAGCGAGGAGATCGTCGGTGAGATCTTTTCCAAATTCTGCGTAGGAAAGTAAGCGTATGAACTATCCAAAACACATTCGATTTGTGATCGAGCGTCTGCGGGCGCACGGCTTTGAGGCCTATCTTGTGGGCGGCGCGCTTCGCGACGCGCTTTTGTCGCGAGAGCCCGGTGATTTTGACGTGACCACAAGTGCGCTTCCGACCGAGATGCAGGCGGTCTTTGCTGACCAAAGGGTCATTGAGACCGGTCTTAAGCACGGAACGCTGACGGTTTTGGCGGACGGGTGTCCCGTAGAGGTTACGACCTATCGCATCGACGGCGAATACCGTGACGCACGTCACCCTGAGTCGGTGCGCTTCACGCGAAGCCTTGGGGAGGATCTCGCAAGGCGTGATTTTACGGTCAACGCGATGGCCTACAGTGAGGAGAGCGGCCTTGTGGATCTGTTTGGCGGCAAGGAGGATCTGGAGCGCGGTATCATCCGCGCTGTGGGCGACCCCGAGCGGCGCTTTTCGGAGGACGCGCTTCGCATTCTGCGCGCTTTTCGGTTTTCCTCAAAGCTTGGCTTTGTTATCGAGCCCAAAACGCTTGCCGCGATTGAAACGTGCAAGGGTGGGCTTTTGAAGATCTCGGCCGAGCGCATCGCATCGGAGCTTGATGGGCTGCTTGTCGGGCAAAACGCTTACGGGGCGCTTTCGCTCATGGCGGACAGCGGTGTGTTGGCGCTTGTGATGCCCGAGGCGGCGGTCGAGGGGGCGCTTTCCGCCTTGCCGCGTGAGTTCGCGGTGCGGCTGGCCTACCTATTAAGGAATGTCGATAAAGAGGCGCTTTCGGCGCGGCTTCACGCGCTGAAGCTGTCAAACACCGTGATTCGACAGGTGACCGAGCTGGTCTTGCTTTCGCAAAGCGAGAGTCTGCCGATGCACGAGCCCGAGGTGCGGCGGTTGATGGCAAAAAGCGGCGTGCTTTTTGAGCCGTTTTTGGCCATGCTTGAGGCAAACGGCTTGAAGGTGGAGCCGGCAAGGCAAGCGGCGGCGCGCATTCGCGCGCGCGGCGATTGCCTCTCGGTTTCCCATCTTGCCCTTGGCGGCGCCGACCTCATGGTGCTCGGCTATAAGGGAAAGGCGGTCGGTGCGACCCTCGGACTTCTTTTGAACGCGGTTCTTGATGACCCGACGCTCAATGAAAAAGAAAAACTTATACAATATTTGAAGCAAGAAAATTGATCTTCAAATTTTGATTTATCGGTGGAGGAACGTGCCTCCGGCGGCCAGCCTTTTGAAAAAGGCTGGGCGAAAACTTTTGCAGCATGGGTCTCTGCCAACTACACGTCATTTTAGACGGGAAGCCGCCGCGGCGGCTTTCCGTCAGCGCAAGGTCGGCAATCCGACAA
>CAJGDZ010000101.1 GCA_904502055.1 uncultured Clostridia bacterium
CCATTCTGTTTCTCCTTTCTGTGCGAGAAACGAAACAATAAGGGCAAGCTGTGCCAAACACAACTTGCCCGATTGCTTTGATTTTGAATTTGCAAAAGAAGACTTACTTGGAAGCAGCTTCCAGTCTCTTCTTGAACTTATCCACTCTACCGCCTGCGTCAACGAATTTCTGCTTACCGGTAAAGAAGGGATGACACTTCGAGCAAATTTCAACTCTCATTTCTCCGCCATTCGTGGACTTGGTTGTAACGGTCTCGCCGCAAGCACACTTGATGGTCACTTCTTCGTAATTCGGATGGATTCCGGACTTCATTTATTTAACACCTCACTTTACAAGTATTCGCAATGGTCTATATTATAACACAGCTTTTTTCAAAATGCAAGTGTTTTTTCAAAAAAAAATAAAAAATTTTAAAAATTCAAAGCTTTCCTTCGATTTCCCTTCGCAAATGCGCGATTATTTTCTTTTCCAGACGGGAAATATAGGACTGGGATATGCCCAGGCGGTCGGCCACCTCCTTTTGTGTCAGCTCCTCGCTTCCGTCAAGCCCGAAGCGCAGAGAGACGATCTCACGCTCGCGCGGTGCAAGCGTGGCCACCGCGTTTCGCAAAATGGTCTTTTCCTCGTTTTGCTCGATCTCGTAGAGAATGTTGTCCTCGTCGTTTCCCAGTATGTCGGAGATCAAAAGCTCACCGCCGTCTCCGTCTGTGCTGAGTGGCTCGTCAATGGAGATCTCCAGGCGAAGATTGGAGTTTTTGCGGATGTACATAAGGATCTCATTTTCGATACATCGCGAGGCATAGGTGGCGAGCTTTATGTTCTTGTCGGGGCGAAAGGTCGAGATGGCCTTGGCAAGGCCGATGGTTCCGATCGAAACCAGATCCTCGATGCCGATTCCCGTGCTTTCAAAACGCTTTGCGATGTAGACGACCAGACGCAGATTGTGCTCGATCAGTCGCTTTTTCGATCTTTCATCAAGCTCGTCGGAAAGAAGCGAGGCCTCCTCCTCGCGCGTGAGCGGCGGGGGGAGAAGATCGGGACCGTTGATGTAATAAACACCGCCCGGGTGCCCGAAAAGCTTCGCAAGGATCAGGCGAATTTTAAAGAATAGCCGTTGCATAGAATTTCCTTCTTTCTCTTGAGGTGGGGGAGCCTATATGACCAGCTCCGGAGGGATCAAAGCTTTACATTCGTTAAGCGCTCCCCCGAATTCGGTAAATCCTACAAGTGCATCTACCGTGTGTGTTTGTTTTTCATCCTTCAATAGGATGCAGTCGGGCCTGAGAGCATACAGGACGCTTTCCGCGTTTGCGGTCTTTACGGGGATGATCCGGACGCGTCGCGCAAGGCTCTCGGTGTTTTGGATCGAAGACAGGTCGACGTTTTTTCGGTCGGCCGGAAGCAAAAGCGATGCCATGCCGGAGTCCAAAAGGATGACACATCTTCCGTCAAGCGGGTCGCGCAGAAGATGGCCGCTGTCGCAAAAGGCAAGGCACGTGGCCTTGCGTCCACCCAAGCGCACCTCCAGGCGAAAGGTCCGTCTCTTTGCTTTTTTATGTAAAAATCTTCCGCCAAACAGAGAGGTAAATGCTGAAAAAAGTGCGACGGCGATCAAGATCCACGGAGGAATATCGGTGCTTTGCCCCAGTTCATCCAACGGTGGGGAAAGGCGATTTAACAGGACAAAGATCGCGGTCATAATGCCCCCCAGAAGCACCGAGGAAAGAAGGTGGGCGGCACACAGTGTCAGCATTGAGCGCCACGAATCCTCCCGACTCGCAAAGGCGACCGAGCAGATCACCGCACAAAACAGGATGTCCAAAATCGCAAAAAGCCCCGATTGCGGCAAAAAAAGCGAGAGCACCGAGTAGATGCCGCCAAGCGCCGCGGCAAGGACAAAACGAAACGGGGACATTGGACGGGAGAGCAGCTTTGCCACCAGAAACAAGCAAAGAAAATCCATACTGAAGTTGATGAGGAAAAGAAGATCTCCGTATACGGTCTGTTGCAAGGCAATGCTCCTTTCGTGGTCGGTTTCAGGACTATTATAGCAAAGTCCTTCTGTAAAAAATGTCGGAATGAGAGGTGGATCTCCATTAAAAATAGAATTGAAGAAAAAATGTCGCAAAAAAAGAGTGTTTTTCCTTTTTTTTGAGTATTTTAATAACAGTCTGAAGCTTTTTTGAAGAAAAAGACAGAAAAATGGATTTCGGAGGTGGCACATGTCAAACGTTTGTCAGTTGTTTTTGGAACGCGAGCGCGAAACGCTCTCTCCGTATGCCTGTTTGACGGAAAACACAAGGGGACGGGAATTTCCGCATACTCCTTGCGACAACCGTACTGAGTTTCAGCGGGACAGAGACCGTATCATTCATTCGGAATCCTTCCGATGTCTGATGGGAAAGACGCAGGTGTTCTTGGCACCGAATGACGCGCATTATCGGACGCGCCTGACGCATACGCTTGAGGTTTCGCAGATCGCGCGCATCATTTGTCGCGCTCTCCGTCTGAATGAGGATCTTTGTGAAGCGATTGCGCTCGGTCACGATCTGGGGCACACGCCCTTCGGTCATGCGGGTGAGGAGGCGATGCAGAAGTGTTATTCTGCGGATTTCACCCATTATAAGCAAAGCCTTCGCGTGGTGGAAAAGCTGGAGCGAGGCGGTAAGGGGCTGAACCTTACCTGGGAGGTTCGTGACGGCATAGTCAACCACACGGGCAACAGTATGGCGTCTACGCTTGAGGGGCTCATTGTCAAATATGCCGACCGAATTGCGTACATAAATCACGATATTGACGATGCCTGCCGTGCGGGCATTCTCAAGCAGGATGATATCCCGAAGGATATCCGTGACATATTGGGCGGCCGCCACAGCCAGCGCATAAACACCATGGTGACGTCGGTGATCCGATACAGCACCGATAAGCCGGAGATCGGAATGGAGCCTGAGATCCAGGAGGCAACCGATGCACTCAGGCAGTTTATGTTCCGTGAGGTGTATACCAATCCGGCTGCCAAAGGGGAAGAGAGCAAGGCAAAGGCATTGCTTGTGCGCCTGTTTGATTATTACGTAAAAAATCCCGAAAAGATGCCGGCTCTTTATTTCAAGCATACACAGGATGAGCCGGTTGAGCGCTGTGTTTGCGACTATATTTCTTCGATGACCGACCGATATGCGATCGAATGCTATAAGGAATTGTTTATTCCCGAGGTTTGGAGGGGCTGATGGCAATTCCAAGGGAAGTAATTGAAGAAATCTTGTATCGGACGGACATCGAGGAGCTGGTGGGCTCCTACGTTACGCTCAAGCGAGCAGGCTCGAATCTGAGCGGTCTTTGTCCGTTTCACAGCGAAAAAACGCCGTCCTTCAGTGTTTCGCCGGCCAAAAAGTTCTTTTACTGCTTTGGCTGCGGCGCGGGCGGCGATGCCATCACCTTTGTGATGAAAATGGAAAATCTGGATTACCCGCAGGCGGTGGAGTTTTTGGCCAAACGTGCGGGAGTCACGATTCCCGAAAGCGGTAAGCACGAGAACGGCTTCTCACGGGAGCGCGTGTATGCTATGAATGTGGAGGCGGCCAAATTTTTCCGCACCTGCCTGTTTGACCCGAAATACGGGCAGGAGGCTATGGAATATCTGCGCGGAAAGCGGCGACTTTCCACCGAGATCATACGGCGGTTTGGTTTGGGCTTTTCCCCCAATACGTTTGGGATGCTGACCGACCATATGCATAAAAAGGGCTACCGCGATGAGGAGCTGATTGCCGGATTTTTGTGCGGCAAGAGCCAGAAAACGGGCCGTTCCTACGACTATTTCCGCAACCGCGTGATGTTTCCTATTATTGATGTGTCGGGCAATGTGATCGCGTTTGGTGGACGCGTGATGGACGATTCCAAGCCCAAGTATCTGAATTCCTCGGATACGCCGGGATTTAAGAAAAGCAAAAATCTGTTTGCGTTGAACTACGCCAAAGGCGCGTGCGCGGAGCAAATGATCCTTTGCGAGGGCTATATGGACGTTATCGCCATGCACGCCGCAGGCTTTGAAAACGCGGTGGCAACGCTGGGCACGTCCTTAACCTCGGAGCAGGCAAGGCTGATGACCAAATACACCAAGAAGGTCATCATTTCGTATGACTCCGACGAGGCAGGGCAACGGGCGGCCGATCGGGCCATTCGGATGCTTGGCGAGGTAGGTCTGGACGTTCGCGTGCTCAGGCTCTCGGGCGCCAAGGACCCGGATGAATTTATCAAGCTGTACGGCGCGGATCGCCTGAGATCACTTCTTGGCGAAAGCAAGACCTGGTTTGATTTCAAATGGAACACCCTGACCACGAGGTACAATCTGAACACACCGTCCGACCGTATCAAGGCGTCGGAGGAGGCTTGTGCTCTGATCGCGGGAGTGTTCTCTCCCATTGAGCGCGAGGTCTACATTTCGCAGATCGCGGGGCCGCTGGATCTTCCCGTGGACGTCATCAAAAACAACGTCGAGCGAATGGTGGCCAAACGGCGTTCCGAGGCCAAGCGTAAGGAAGGGCAGGATGCTCGCCTTTCCATTCGAAATTACGGTGACCGTACCAATATCGATGCAGCCAAGAACATCGCCGCCAATGCGGCGGAGGAGGCCATACTCGGTCTGCTGCTGCTTTATGAGGAGCATCGAAGCGCGGTCAGAAGCGGCAAGGTGATTCTTCGGGCAGAGGATTTCTTTACGGCGCTCGGAAGGCGAATGTTTGAAGAGATTATGCGCCTGGATGCCACGGACGGCGGCTTTATGTTCTCGCTGCTTGGCGAGAGCTTTACCCCGGATGAGATGGGAAGAATGCAAAAATATATGCGAGAGAGATCAAGTCTTACCGCCAACGGCTCGGAGGTGCTTTCAAGCAGCATCGAGGCACTCAGACGTGCGGTGCAAAAGACGGAAGAGAAGAAGGGCGACCTTTCCGATCTGATCTTAAAGAAACGGAATCAATCCAAGACCAAGGAATAAAAAACATAAGGAGAAAATTATGGAAAACAACAATATGACCGACAAGAAGGTTGATGTTGAGGAGCTCATACAGAAAGGAAAGAGCGGTGCGCTGTCTGACAGCGATATCGACATTGCCATCGAGGGAATGGACTTCGATCTTGACAAGCTGTATGAGACGCTGGAGGACAACGGAATTCCGCTGCCCGGTGAGGTTGATGCCAGCGATATGGATGAGATCGAGAGCGAGGTCGAGCGACTGTCCAAGAGTGAAAGCATGGAAAAGCTTCTCGAGCAGGAAGGCCTTGCTATCGATGACCCCGTTCGTATGTACCTCAAGGAAATCGGAAAGGTGCCGCTTCTCAGCCCCGAGCGCGAGAAGGAGCTGGCCGAGATCATGGCTCAGCCCGAAAACGATGCCAAGCGCGAGGCGGCCAAGAACGAATTGGTGGAGGCCAACCTCAGGCTGGTGGTCAGCATTGCCAAGAGATACGTGGGCAAGGGAATGTTCTTCCTGGATCTGATTCAGGAGGGTAACCTCGGCCTTATGAAAGCGGTAGACAAGTTTGATCCCGACAAGGGCTTCAAGTTTTCGACCTATGCTACCTGGTGGATCCGCCAGGCCATCACGCGTGCCATTGCCGATCAGGCCAGAACCATCCGTATTCCCGTTCATATGGTGGAGACCATTCATAAGGTGTCGCGCTACTCCCGTCAGATGCTTCAGGAGCTTGGACGCGAGGCGACGGCGGACGAGATTGGCGAAAAGATGGGTATGAGCTCAGAAAAGGTGCGCGAGATCATGAAGATCGCGCAGGACCCCGTTTCGCTTGAGACTCCCATTGGCGAGGAGGAGGATAGCCATCTTGGCGATTTCATTCCCGACGAGGACGCGCCCGACCCCTCCGAGGTTGCCTCGGCTACCATTCTCCGTGAGGTGATCGAGCGTGAGCTTAACACGCTGACTCCCCGAGAGGCGCACGTGATCAAGCTTCGCTTTGGACTTTATGACGGCAGAACCCGTACGCTGGAGGAGGTAGGCAAGGAGTTTGATATTACGCGTGAGCGTATTCGTCAGATCGAGGCCAAGGCGCTCCGTAAGCTTCGCCATCCCAGCCGTGCACGCCACCTGCGCGGGTTCCTTGATTAATTCTTTACAATTATCGTTCAAGTTGCATAAAACGGCTTGAATGCAATTTGGCACTATCACGATTTTTCTGTCTGCTTCGCAGAAAGTTTGGCTTTTACATTTGTGAAAAGTTACCCTAAAATCTCCTTTATTTTTGCGGAGCGCG
>CAJGDZ010000102.1 GCA_904502055.1 uncultured Clostridia bacterium
AAACCGAGATCAAAAAGGATACCGATAAAACATGAAAAATACCGAAAACACCGCTTCCCCGATGATGTCCCTCCTTTCCCTTTTGAAGGACAGCGCCGGAAAGCAAGCACTCAAAAAGGCGGTCCTTTCGAGACCGCTGGATAAAACGGTACAGAAGACCGTGCTCACGCCGCGTGTGATCGGCGGCCGTCTTATGCTGCAGGCCGAAAGCTTTTTGACCGACAATAAGGCCATTCATAAGAATATCGCCCCCGACGATACTGCCACGCTGGAAACGCTTCTCTCCTCCTATCTGCAGATCAACCTGCTGACCACAGCGGGCGACTGCGAGCTGAAGCGCTCCAAATCGGGCACCGTGACGCTTCTGGGTGCCAAGCCGCTTTTGGCCAAGTTGTCCTCGGGCGAAGCCGAAAGGCTGACCGCGCGCGGCAACAATAACGAAAAAACGCACATTCTAAGCGGTGCCGAGCCCTTTTTGAAGCTGCTTGGTGTCAGCGACGAAAACGGACGCGTGCTTGACCGAAAGCGATCCAAATTCCGTCAGATCAATCGCTTTCTTGAGCAGATCCGCGACGTTCTGCCCGAGCTTGACGGCGACGGCACGCTCCACGTGGCCGATCTCTGCTGCGGAAAAAGCTATCTCTCCTTCGCCGCGTATCATTATTTTTCGGTCATCCTCGGTCGCCCGACCGAGATGTACTGCGTGGACCTTAAGCGCGACGTGATCGAATATTGCGCGGACGCGGCCGAGATGCTGGGCTTTGCCGGGCTTCATTTTCTGTGTGCCGATATTACAGACTTCACTCCGCCCACACTCCCCTCGCTGGTCATCTCGCTTCACGCCTGCGACACCGCGACCGACGTCGTGCTGGCCAAGGCCATGGAATGGAAGACCAAGGTCATCCTGTCCACCCCCTGCTGTCACCACGAGCTCAACCACACCATAAACTGCGCGCCGCTCGCGTTTGTCACCGAGCACTCGATGCTCCGTCAAAAGCTGTGCGATGCCGCTACCGACGCCCTTCGCCTCAAGCTTCTGGAGGCAAACGGCTACAGTGTGTGCGCGCTTGAGCTGATCGACCCCGAGGAAACCCCCAAGAACGTTCTTCTTCGCGCCATCCGAAGAAAACCCAATCCCACAGCCGAGGCCGAGGCCCGTCGCGAGTATGAGGCGGCACGCGCCTTTTTGTTGGGCCAATAAATCAAACGCAGGAGATACAACGTGAACGAGACACACGCCACAAAATATCTCATAGGCTTGCCGTGCACCGAGATGCCCGGCACGGCCGAGCGAACGCGCCGCCTTCTCTCGCAGATGGGTGACGTACACAAAAGCATCTCGATCATAAAAATTCTCGGAGAGGCGGGCAAAGGCAGCGCCTCTTCTCTTGTAGCCTCGCTTATGGCGAGTGCCGGGATCCGTACGGGCGTGCTTACGCTCACACCGCAAAGCGAGCCGCGCCTCGCGATCCGAATAGAGAATGAGCCTCCCTCACACGTGACGTTTGCCAAAGCGGTCACTGCCGCGTGGAGTGCCGCCCGAGAGATCGGACTTGAGGACCCCACCTATGAGGAGATGCTGCTGTCCGCCGCTCTTGTTTATTTTGCAAACGAGAGCTGCCGCACCGTGATCCTCGTTCTTCCCAAGGATCAACGCCTTACCGCCACGTCGGCACTTCCGCCGTCCAAGCTCTGCCTTTTGACAAGCACCTCGGGCGAGCTGGCCTCCGCGCTTGTGCCGCTGATCGACACGGCAGGAGACCTTGTGTCCGCGCCGCAGGAGCCGCGCGTGTATCGCCTCCTTACCGAGCGCGCCGCGCAAACACATTGCCGACTCAGCTTCCCGACCAAAAACGACGTTGGAGAGGCCACCGTTCAAAACGGCAATCTCCGCTTTTCTTATCGCGGCACCCCCTATTCCCTCCCCACCCTCGCATACTATCAACGGGACAACGCGCTGGCAGTGATTGAGACCTATCACGCTCTCGTGCGCCAAGGCTTCCGTTTGACCGAGAACGATCTTGAAAACGCGCTGGCAACGCCTCCCTCGGCGCTCAGCTTTCGCCTGTTCTCGCTCTCACCCGCGTGGCTGATCGATGCCGCTGACACCCCCCTCCGTTTACGCGCGCTGGCCGACTCGCTGGACAAGCTTCCCGCTTTTTTCGATGAACCGCTTACCGTGTGGACAGAGCCAAGGCTTGCCGAGGACGTTTGCCGCATCCTCGGTGACCGCATCGCCACCCTTCGGGAGCTTGAGCCCGGCACGCTTCGCCGCGCGGTCAAGAAAAACCCGCCACCCAAAGGAGCTCCCCTCCTCGCCGTCGGCGCAAAGCCCTTCGCCGCCGAGGCTCTCCGTGCCCTTAGTGACCTTTTCCTGTATTCCTGAACGGAATTTTATCGGTCTGCCTTGGTTTGAAAAGGAGGACGGTCTGCTTTTTGGCGATGGCTTCGCAACTCGAAAAGCTCCGCCAAACGTTTCCCTACAGGCAAATCAAGGATCAAAGAAAAACCGTGGGTCGTAAAAGTCCCACGGTTTTTTCTTATCTTTCGGTAATCTTGATGTTCACGGGAAGGATCTTGGACTGCTCGTAAACGATCTCATTGATCTGCGCGATCTGATTGGCCATCAGACCCTCGCCGTCGGTCTTGACGACCACGGTGGCGCTATCGCCGTTCAGAACCGCCACGCAATCCTCAAAGCCCTTGCCCATCACCAGCGTCTCGATGTTGCTCTCCATCGTCATCTCCAGCGCCAGACGGTTGATGTCGTTCAGAGCCTGGGCCTTGACCGCCTCATCGGCATCCACGTTGTCCACCACCGACTGAAGCACCTGGAGCGCCTCGTCGCGCGAGCGCTTACGGCTGACCTGCATCGTGGCAAAATAATCGTCCCCCGAGGCATTGTCGCCCGCATTGGTACCCGTATTCAGCGAGCCGCCCACGTCGGTGCTCTGATCGTATCCGTCAAAGCCGTCCTTGCTGTCCGAAAACAAAAACCAGTTGGCAAACACCGCCGCTCCGATCAAAACCACCGCCACCGCGATCACCACGCCGCGCTTTCCGATCTTTCCGACAAACCCTCTTGCGGGTCTGTCCTGTTCTCTTTCCATAACCATAAAGCCATCCTCCTATGCTTTTCTTTCAAACGAGGGACACGACGCCGCCTCGCCTCACTACCACATATATATGGCATCGCCCTTTGCATTATTCCTTTTTCACGAGGTAATATAAATTTTATTTGCCCCGATCCCAAGCGCCGCCGACAAAAGCTCGGTCAGCGTCTGTCGCACCGAGGCGTTTCCGCCCCCGTCGCACACGATGCCAACCCCCGCGATTTTTGGCGGCAGGATGTTTTCCACCACCGCCTCCTTTTTGCTTCCGCTTCCGAAGCCCACGCAATCGCCGTCCGCGTCGCGCGCGTAGACATACTCATAGCCGCCCGCGAAATTGACCAGCACCGTCACCTGCCCCACGCCTCTCACTCCGCGGCAAAGGGCGGCGATCTCCTCACCGAGCATTGCCCGATATTGCTCCACACTCATCGAGCCCACAGGCTCCTCCTCGGCATCCCGCTCTCCGTTTCCCCAAAACACAAGAACCAGCCCCAAAGCAAACAACAGACCCAAAATCAGAAATTTCTTCTTGCCAAGCGGCTTTTTCTCCTTTTTCATAGCCATCACCCCACTCTCACCAGGCACTCACAACCCAAAAGCTCCGAAAAATATTGCTCGATCTCATACGGATTTTTCAAAATGTCACCTCCCTTCAGCGTGATGACCAGCCGCGACACCGCCAGCGCCCCCTCCTCGCTCAGCCGAATGCCTACCTCGGTGCGCTCGTTTTTCACTCCGAAGCGCTCGGCAAGATCCTGCTTCACGGCCGCGCTCAGCTTTTCCCTCACCGCCCCACTGAGATTGTCACGCAAAATGCGCTCGTACGCATTCTCCTGCTCCTCCTCGGGAAAGGAAAGCTCTCCCAAGGCATCGGGCAGACTTGCGAGAAACCGACCGACCGGCGCGATCAAAACAGCCAACAAGCAAAGCCCCGTCAAAAAACGAACGTAGGCCTTTGAGCCGCACTCGCCCGGCAAAAGTTCTTCTAAGAGCCCCACGCAAAACGCCGCGCCAACCACGCGCAAAACATATTCACCCATATCACACCGCCACGCTGCACCTGACAAAGAGGGTCAGCAAAAAAATAAAGGTCACCGAACAAATGGAAACCGACGCCAGAAGATATCCGTACACCGTCACAAAGCCCGAAAGCAGCTTCGACTCACGCGAACACCCCAAAAACTCCGCGCACGAGGTGGCGGCGATCAGCGAAAGCCGATACAAAACCAGCGAGACAAAGGTGGGCAAAAGCAAAAGCACCAACAGCACGATGCCACCCACACCGACCGTGCTTTTGAGAAACGCCACACTCCCCGAAACGGTCTTAAGGGTCTCACCCACCGAGCCTCCCACCACGGGAATGGCGCTCCCCGCCAGCATCTTGGCACCGCGCATCGCCACACTGTCCGCCGAGGCGGTAAGTGCCGTCTGAACGGACAGCGAAAAGGACAGGAGAAGCATCAGAAATCCAAGGGAAAAGGTATAGATGCGCTTGACAAAATTGCCGATCGCCGTAAAATTAAGCCCGGGCGTAAAGGCCGAGCAGACGGCAAGCGCCGTACAGATACCGACCGCCGAGCGAAGCGCCACCGTGCAAAAGTTCTCACAAAGGTTCAGAAACATCATAAACCCGGCATTGCCAACCACCGCCGTCGCCACGTTACCGCCCATCGCATACAAAAGCGCCGTCAGCGGAATCATACCGTTCACCAGCACCGAAAGGCGGTCAAAAAAAACCATCACATCGGAGAAAAACCGATATTGAAGCGAAAAGATGCAGGAGAGAAGGGCGCAGGAAACCGCCAACACAAAGGCCGAACGAAGCATATCCGAGCGAAACAGCCCCCGTACACGCTCTGCAAGCGCGCTGATCAGCAAAAGCCCCAGAAGCGAAGCAAACAGGGAAAGTGCATCTCCGAGATGCAGATTCAAAACGTCTCCGACCACGCCGAGAAAATAAGAAAAGCGGCTCGCTTGCCTGACACCCTCCGCGCGCACCTGCGCATCCTCGTCAAAAAAGCCGTCGGGCAACAGTGAAGCCAGCTCATCGGGCAACACATCCTCAAGGGCGGAAAAGCCCTCCGATAGACTCGCCTCACCCTCTGCCGCCACCGGAAGAGCGAGCACAAGAGCCGCCAGTAGGGCCAACCCCAAAAGCCAAACGCGCCTCATAGACTTAAAAGCCCCCTGACGCTCTCCAAAATCTCCTCCATCAGCGGCAGACAAAGGATCAGGATCTCAAGCCGCCCCGCCATCTCCACAAAGCCGCCCACCGTTCCCTCCTTGCATTCACGGCAAATGCCGCCCGCCACCTCGGTCAGCACCGCCACGCCAAGCGCGCGCAAAAGGATCTCCGCATAGGGCTTGGCCGCCGTGGTCTCCATCAGCCGCCGCAGATAGGTGAAGAGCGGCGAGGCAAGAGACAAAAGAAGCGAGACAAAAAGAATGGCCGTCGCCAGCTTCATGGGCACGTCGAAGGCAGGATTCCACCCCCGCACCAGCGCCAGGATCAGCGTTACCGCGAGGCCGACGGCACAGATCTCCGTGCTGCTCATCAAAGCCCAAAGATCGAGCGCACGCTTTCCAAAAGCTCACCCAACTCCCCCACCAAAAACGAAAGCACCACAAGAATGCCCGCGATCCCTACGAAGGTCGATTGGTCATCGCGCCCGTATTTGCTTAGGATCTGGCTGATCACCGCCACCAAAAGCCCCACGCCCGCTACCTTCAGAATCAAGCTTACGTCCATACCACGCCCCCACCTCCGCGCAAAGAAAAGCCCCGCTCTCACGTTATCACATTTTATGGAGCCTGTCCCGAAAATATGTCAAAACCGGCAAAAAGCGATTGACCAAAGGTAAAAAATGTGCTATACTGTAACCATAGAAATCTTCAGAGGTGAACATATGAAACAGCTTCACGTCGGCGTGCTTTTCGGCGGCAGCTCGACCGAGCACGAGGTCTCCCGAAAGTCCGCCACCACCATTCTCGGCTCCATTCCGGGGGCTTATAAAAAAACCGCCATCGGCATCACCAAGGCAGGCAAATGGTACGCCTATTTCGGTGACGAG
>CAJGDZ010000103.1 GCA_904502055.1 uncultured Clostridia bacterium
CATTCTTCATACCCTCGTGGATAAGTGTCTGTGCGAGAAGTGTCGCGGTAGTTGTACCGTCACCTGCTGCATCATTGGTCTTGGTAGCAACCTCTCTTACGAGCTGTGCGCCCATATTCTCTGCGGCGTTCTCAAGCTCGATCTCCTTGGCGATGGTAACACCGTCGTTGGTGATCAGCGGAGAGCCGAACTTACGGTCGAGAACGACGTTGCGTCCCTTGGGACCGAGTGTGATCTTTACTGTATCGGCAAGCTTGTCAACGCCGCGGGTAAGAGCGTCTCTTGCCTCAATGCCATAAAGGATTTCCTTTGCCATGATAGTTTCCTCCTAAAATTATTCTACAATTGCGAGAATGTCGCTCTGACGGACGATGGTGTACTCCACACCGTCTGCCTTAACCTCTGTGCCCGAATACTTGGACGCAATTACCTTGTCGCCTACCTTGATGTTCATGGGGCGAAGCTTTCCGTCCTCACCGTATTCACCGGGACCTACTGCTACAACCTCGGCAATCTGGGGCTTTTCCTGCGATGCGGCGGCGAGAATGATTCCCGACGCGGTCTTTTCCTCTGCCTCGGTGGGCTTCAGAACAACTCTGTCTGCAAGTGGCTTGATCGTCATTTGAAATGACCTCCTTTTTACGTTAACCTTAAAAGATTACAATTTCATTTTTGGCACTCGGAGATGCCGAGTGCTAACACTGTCTATTATAGAACATTTTTCCAAAAAATCAAGTCTTTTTTGGATATTTAACATTTAATTAACATTTTCAATCCGAAAAGCACATAAGTTGAAGGGACAGAGGGGAGGGCGTTGTATGCTCGAACGGATAAACGGGATTTTGAGCGGTCTTTTTTTGCCGATGCTTCTTTTGGCGGCGGGGCTTTTTTATGCGGTGAGGCTTCGTTTTTTTCATCTTGTAAAGCCCCTGGCGGTTATAAAGGTCTTGACAAAGAAAAGTCGGGGCGGCGTTTCGCCCTTTCGTTCGCTGACCTTAGCGCTTGCGGGGACGCTTGGCGTGGGCAACATTGTCGGCGTGGCCTCGGCGATCGCGCTCGGTGGCGCGGGGGCGGTGTTCTGGATGTGGGTGAGCAGCTTTGCGGCGATGCTATTGAAATACGCCGAGGTGGTTCTGGGTGTGCGCTACCGAAAACGGGTAAACGGCATCCACCGAGGCGGCGCACCCTATTATATAAAGGAAGGACTTAAAAAACGAGGCTTTTCGACGCTTGGTGGCGCGGCGGCGGTGTCCTTTGCCGTTCTTTGCCTGCTTCAGTCACTCACGACAGGGTGCAGTATCCAGTCAGCGGCGGTGGCAAGCGCCCTTGAAGGGGTGATGCGGATTCCGGCAGGCTTGTGCGGACTGCTTTTGGCGACGGTGTGCGCGGTGCTGCTTGTGAAGGGGAGTGACACGGTGATGCGCGTGACCGAGGTTTTGGTGCCCGTGATGTGCGGCGGCTTTTTGTTTTTGTCGCTTTGGTGTATGGCGGCGCGGCCGTCGGAGGTCCTACCCGCCCTTTGGCGCATTTTTCGCGAGGCGTTTTGCCCGAGGGGGGCGGCCGCAGGTGTGGGTGGCTTCTTTCTTTCAAGCGCCATCCGTTTTGGCACTATGCGCGGTCTGCTTTCCAACGAAGCCGGGTGCGGCACCTCCCCCTTTGCTCACGCCGCCGCGGATACCGATTCGCCTGTCGAGCAGGGCTTCTGGGGCATCTTTGAGGTGTTTGTGGACACCGTTCTTCTGTGCACGGTGACGGCGGTTGTGATCCTGATGAATTTTGAGGTGGCAAGCGCGTATGCGGAGCAACCGATGATGATGGCCATCCGCGCCTATTCCGCCGCCTTCGGTGGTGTTTGGAAAGGCATTGTGGAAGGCTTTCTGGGGGGTTCGATTTTGTGCTTTGGCTTTGCCACGCTTATCTGCTGGGCGCAATACGGCGTGGCCTGTGTGGATTTTCTGACCCCCAAAAAAGTGCCCCGCTTTCTTTATATCAGCCTTTTTTCCGTCGCGATCTATTGGGGGGCGGTGGCGGCGCAGAGCTTTGTGTGGAGCGTGGCCGATCTGGTGATCGCGCTGATGATGCTTTTGCACGTGCCCATTCTTTGCCTGCTTGGCGGAGAGGTCTTTGGTGAGACGGCGGATTATTTTGGATGGAGGAGGAAAAACTTTCGTTGACGAAAGGAAAAAAATGTGGTAAAATAAAATAAGAAATCCAAAGGGAGGTGTTTTTGTGTCGCTTTTAAAGAGTCCGATCACGGCGTTGCACGGCGTTGGTGCGGTGCGCGCGGAGGCGTATCGCAGGCTGGGCATTTGCGAGGCGGGGGATCTTATGTGGCATTTTCCGCGCTCGTACGAAAATCGGGGCGACGTCAAAACACTGGTCGAGGCGACGGTCGGAGAAAAGCAGGCGCTGGTGCTCACCGTTGCCACCAAGCCGACCTTAGCGCGCATCCGCCGCGGCTTTACCATTCTCAAATTCCGTGCCTTTGATGCGACCGGCACGTGTGAGATGGTCTATTACAACCAGGACTTTTTGAAAAATGCCTTTTCCGTGGGCGAGGAGTATCGCTTTTACGGCAAGCTGGAGCAAAAGGCGGGGCGCTTTGGTATGTCCTCGGCGGCGTGGGAGCCCACCCGGGCGGCAAGGCCGCTGGCACCGCTCTTTCCCGTCTATCCGTCGGTCGACGGACTGTCGCAAAAGCAGATCAAATCGGGCGTTCACGAGGTGCTTTCGGCGGCTGAAAGTGAGCTTAGCGACTATCTGCCCGACGAGATCCGCCTAAAGAACCGTCTGCCTGCGCTTTTAACCGCGCTTCGCGGCATTCATATGCCGGAATCGTATGCCGATCTGATCGCGGCCAAACGGCGCTTGGTTTACGACGAGCTGTTTCTGTTTGCGCTGGCGCTTCGCCTTTCGGCAAAGCGTGAGCGAAAAACGGGTGCGCCCGTCTTTGACAAAAACGATCTCTCGCCCTTTCTCGCGCTATTGCCTTACCGTCTGACAGGGGCGCAATCGCGTGCGATTGGGGACATCCTTGCCGATATGGCAACGAACACGCCGATGAACCGCATTCTGGTGGGCGACGTTGGCTCGGGTAAGACGGTGTGCGCCGCGGCGGCACTTTACGTGGCGGTCAAGAACGGCTATCAGGCCGCGCTGATGGTGCCCACCGAGATTCTGGCGCGTCAGCACGCCGCCGATCTTGCGCCGCTTCTTGAGCGGCTTGGCATTCGCGTGACGCTCCTTCTGGGAGCACTTACGGAAAAACAAAAGCGTTTGGCGCGAGAGACGGTCGCCGCAGGTGAGACCGACGTGGTGATCGGCACGCAGGCTCTCATCAGCGAGGGGGTGGAGTTTGCCTCGCTGGGGCTTGTTGTTATTGATGAGCAGCACCGTTTTGGCGTCAATCAGCGCGCGTGGCTTACCGAAAAAGGCAAGCACGTGCACACGTTGGTGATGAGCGCTACGCCGATTCCGCGCACGCTGGCGCTGACGGTGTACGGCGGCCTGGATATCAGCCGCATTGACGAGATGCCGCCCGGCCGACAGAAGGTGGACACCTTCTTTGTGGGCGAGAGCTATCGCGAGCGCCTGGAGGCCTTTATTCGCAAGCAGGTGACTGAGGGGGGAAGCGTGTACATCGTGTGTCCCGCCGTTGAGGAGCGGGACGAGGAGGAGGGCAACCTTCTTTTGTCCGAGATCGGTGAACTGGTGCTCCCTGAGCAGAAAACGCCGCTTAAGAGTGCGGTGGAGTATACTAAGGAGCTTTCCGAGCGGCTTCCCGAGCTTCGCATTTCCTTTGTGCACGGAAAAATGAAGAGTGCGGACAAGGATAAGGTGATGCGTGCCTTTGCCGCAGGCGAGATCGACGTGCTGGTGTCCACCACCGTGATCGAGGTGGGCGTGAACGTGCCCAACGCCAGCCTGATGATCGTGGAAAACGCCGACCGATTCGGGCTCTCCCAGCTTCATCAGCTCAGAGGACGCGTGGGGCGCGGTACGCGCAAGTCCTATTGCGTGCTTGTGAGTGATACCAAGGGTGAGAATGCTACCAAGCGTCTGAAGACCATGTGCGCGACCAATGACGGCTACGAGATCGCCGAGACCGATCTTAAGCTCAGAGGTCCGGGTGACTTCCTTCGCCCGATGGCAAATATGGGGATCCGCCAAAGCGGCGGCACCGATTTTCGCATTGCTGACCTTTGTGAGGACGGCGATATGCTCCTCGGGGCGTTTTCCGATGCCGAGAAATTTCTTTCGGAGCAGACCCTTGCCGACCATCCCGTGCTTTCGGAAAAGGTGCAGAGCATGCTTGCCGAAAACGAAACCAAGATTAACTGAAAAAGAAAAAGCCAAGATCGTCAGATCTTGGCTTTTGTGTTTGGAATTATTCCTCGGGAACGTAGTCCTTCCAGTTCTTCTGCTTGGTATCGTTGAAGATACGTGTGCCGTAGTAGGTGCTGTCGGTGCCCGAAAGGTCCTTGTGCTCAAGGTAAGCATCCTCGTTGAAGATGATCGGGATCACGGGCATATCGGCAAGGATCATAGTCTCTGCCTCGTGCAGAAGCTTTGCACGCTCTGTGAGCGAGGTCTCCGCATGGATCTTTTCCACAAGAGCGGTGTACGCCTCATTCTCATAGCCGGTGATGTGTGTGGGAAGCTCGTAGTAGGGCTGACCGTTCTCGTCCTTAAGACCCATATTCATGGCCTGGCCCGAGAAGCCGACTGCGAAGGTGGCAAGCATACCAAAGGCATCGGTGCTATAGGAGATGAGATCAACGCCGGCAACCTCATAGTCGCCTACGGCAAATCTTTCAAGGAAGATATCGTCGCGGATATCGGTGGGGATCTCATTGGTCGTACCCATATCGTCATTGATCTTAACGGCAACCTTTTCCACCGTGACCTTGAAGCCAAGCGCCTTCCAAGCGTCGGCTACCATTTCGGCGATCAGCACGTGAACCTCGTCATAGGCGGGAACGCTGATCTTGAAGCTGAAGCTCGAGGCGTTTACGCCGGCGGCGCTCAGCTTTGCCTTGGCGGCAGAGAGGTCAGCGGTTGCGGAAAGAATATCGCCGCCCACCTTGCGGAAGTCCTTCTTTGCCGAATCGGTCTCGAAGATTCCGAAGGGAACCAAAGCCGTAGCAGCCTTGGCGAAGACAACGGCATTGGCAATGGCCTCGCGGTCGATCGCAAGCGAAAGTGCCTCGCGGACCTCCTTGACGGCAAACAGCTTCTGTCCGCCGATCTCGGCGTTTTCATTCAGATAATAGGTGTGCGTGGAAAGGGAGCTTGTTGTCTCGGCCTTCTTCTTATATTCCTCACGGTAGGACATCGGAATGTCACCTACGAAGAAGATCTCACCGTTCTTGTAGCCCTCCATGATCTCGTCGGCGGAAAGCGTGTAGTCGATAAGAAGGCGGTAGGGCTTGACCGACTTGTCAAGCGCGTCCTTTTCTTTGTTTCTGAGGTAGTAGGGGTTTCTCTCCAGCATCAGAGAGTCCTTGTCGTTCTCATAGGAGATGCGGCGGATCATAAACGGACCGCTACATACCATAGTGGCAGGCTTCTTTGCCCAGTCCGCGGTTCTGGAAACCGTGATCTCGCGCAGGGGAACCAGCGCGTAGCTGGTCAGGTTGCGCATAAAGCCGTCGTAGTCGATGGCAGCCTTACCCTTGGCGTCAAGCTTCTCTTCAAAGAAGATCTCAAGCGTGGTGGTATTGATGGCGTAGATCTGAAGCGCGTCGATCGAAAGATCGCCTTCCTTTACGGCCTTGGCGTTCTTGATCTGGTAAAGCAGGGGAGCTGCCGCGCTTGTGGACTCAACGTCCAAAATACGCTTCCACGCGAACACAACGTCGTTGGCCGAAATGGGCGTGCCGTCGCTCCAGTAGGAGTCGTTCAGCGTGATGGTCATCTTGTATTCGTGGCTATTGGCATCCTCTTTGATGGTATAGCTCTTTACCAGCTCCTTCTCGACCTTGCCGTCCTCGTTCATACGGAACAGGGGCATAAACAGAAGGCTGGCTACCTTCAGTGCCGAGTCGTTGCTGTAGGCATTGGCAGGGTCGTAGTCATACACACGGTCTGCCAGATGCATGGAGATGTAAGCGCCGCGCATATCCTCCGTTACCTTATTTCCGCAGGAAATGAGGCAAGGAAGAAGCATAAGGACGCACAAA
>CAJGDZ010000104.1 GCA_904502055.1 uncultured Clostridia bacterium
ACGACAATCTCGTATAATTTTCACAACGCAGGGCGTCCGACAAACGTCGGACGCCCTTTTATAAAGGAGAAAACAAATGAGAAATATAGTAAACTTCAATGCCGGATGGGATTTTGCCAAGGATTTTTGCGCCTATCCCGCGGCAAAGCCGGAGGCGTTTACTTTGGTAAACCTTCCTCATACCTGGAATGCTGAGGACGGCTATGACGGCGGAAACGACTATTTCCGCGGCTCTTGCCTGTATGTAAAGACGCTGAAGAAAGCAGATCTTCCCGCGGCCGATCTCTATTACCTTGAGATCCGCGGTGCCAACTCGTCGGCTGACGTGTACGTGGGCGGCGACAAGCTGGCACACCATGACGGCGGCTATTCCACCTGGCGCGTCAACCTTACCGACAAGCTCTCGGACGAGACCGAGATTGCAATCGTTGTGGACAACGCTCCCTCCGACAGCGTATATCCGCAGATGGCGGACTTTACCTTCTACGGCGGTCTTTACCGTGACGTAAACCTTATTTGCGTAAACAAGGCACACTTTGATCTGGACTATTACGGCGGCACGGGTGTGGTTATTACTCCCGCTGTTGAGGGCAAGGACGCGAAGGTCACGGTCGACGCGTATACCACCGACCTTGCAGAGGGTCAGAAGCTGGTTTATACCATCTACGACAAGGAAGAGAACGAGCTTCAGAAGATCGAGACCACCGAAAAGCAGGTCGTATTTGAGATCGAGAACGTTCACCTTTGGAACGGCCGCAAGGATCCCTACCTCTACTGCTGTGAGGTGGAGATCGTGGAGGGCGACGAGGTTCTTGACAACGTTTGCCACCGCTTTGGTTGCCGCACCTTTAAGATCGACCCCGATAACGGCTTTATCCTCAACGGCGAGGAATATCCGCTTCGCGGTGTTTCGCGCCATCAGGACAGATGGGGCTTCGGCAACGCGCTTCTTCCCGAGCATCACGCCCAGGATATTGACCTGATTATGGAGGTCGGTGCCACCACCATTCGTCTGGCGCACTATCAGCACGATCAGTATTTCTACGATCTTTGCGATGAGAAGGGTCTTGTGATCTGGGCGGAGATCCCCTATATCTCCAAGCATATGCCGAACGGTCGCGCGAATACCGTTTCGCAGATGAAGGAGCTTATTACTCAGAACTATAACCACGCTTCGATCTTCGTTTGGGGTCTTTCCAACGAGATCGGTATCGGTGGCGCGGACGAGGATCTTCTTGAGAATCACCGCATTCTGAACGATCTGGTTCACGAAATGGATAAGACGCGTCTGACTACCATTGCGGCGGTTTCGATGTGTAAGATGGACGACCCGTACCTGCAGATTCCCGACGTGGTTTCCTACAACCACTACTTTGGCTGGTACGGCGGCGATACGAGCATGAACGGCCCGTGGTTTGATAAGTTCCACGAAATGCACCCCACCATTCCGATCGGTATTTCCGAGTACGGCTGTGAGGCGCTGAATTGGCACACCTCGAATCCCAAGCAGGGTGACTATACCGAGGAGTATCAGGCATACTACCACGAGGAGCTGATCAAGCAGCTCTTCAGCCGCAAGTATATCTGGGCAACCCACGTATGGAATATGTTTGACTTCGGTGCCGATGCGCGTGCGGAGGGCGGAGAGAACGGACAGAACCACAAGGGTCTTATCACGATGGACCGTAAGTACAAGAAGGATGCCTTCTATGCTTACAAGGCTTGGCTGGTTTCCCCCGAGGAGGATCCTTTTGTTCACCTTTGCGGCAAGCGTTATATCGATCGCGTGGAGGACGTGACCAAGGTTACGGTCTACTCTAACCTTCCCGAGGTGGAGCTGTTTGTCAACGGCGAGTCGGTTGGCAAGAAGACCGCCGAGGATCACTTCTTCTATTTTGACGTCAAGAACGTGGGCGAGTCCACCATCGTTGCCAAGGCCGGCGAGCTTACCGACGAGGGTAAGATCCGCAAGGTGGCAGAGATGAATATGGACTACGTGCTTCGCGAGGTCGGCGCGGTTCTCAACTGGTTTGACGTTGTCGAGGTTGAGGGACGCTTCTCGCTGAATGACAAGATCTCGGACATTATGTCCTGCCTTAGCGGTAAGCTTTGGTTCCTGCGCCTGGGTCTCAAGCTCAAGAAGAAAATGAACGAGAGCAAGAAGGGCGAGAAGAAGGCAGGCGGCTTTGATGTGAATCTCAAGGATGCGGCCGGAAGCGGTCTTATGGATATGCTGGGCGGCTTCAGCGTGCTTCGTATGTCCTCGATGATGGGAATGATGAACATTTCCTTCACCAAGGAGGAGCTTCTGAAGCTCAACAAGCAGCTCAACCGCATTCGCAAGCCCAAAAAGAAATAAAAAGCAAGGCGGAGTCCCTCGGGACTCCGCCGTTTTTTAATTTCTTGAGCATTTTTCTGCGTCGATGGCAAGGACGAGCATCAAGGCGTAGATGGCGTCCTTGGGGTCGCAAACGTCAATGACGTAGGTGTCCGTCCAGTTCCATACCTCCTTGGATACCGAGGCGACCGCTTGCCCGCGGGCATCCTCAATGGTGTATTCCCACTCAAACCAGTCGCCCTCGATCTGCCAGCCCTGATAATCCAGATTGAATTTGGGACGGAAGAAGGTGAATTCCTTGTTGATGCTTCCGACATAGTGGTCTCCAAGATACATCTCGAACTTGGGGAGCCAGGCAAAGACCTTTTCCTGTATGTACCCGATCTCATTGCCGCTTGCATCGTAAATGCGAAGCAGATGTCCCCACGCGAGCTCGCCCTTTACGGTGTAGAGCGTGTTGCCCGCCTCGTCGAAGATATCGTAGCTGTCAAACCACGAGAAAAAGCGCTGCTTAAATAAAAGCTTCATTTGTTTTCCTTTCTCAGTCGTAGCGATTGTCAAAGCAGGCACCGCTCAGCTCGGATTTGAGATCACGGGTCATCAGTGTGCGAATGGCATCCGAAACGCCAACGCGTCCCGAAACCACGGCATCCACCGTTTCGATGATGGGCATTTCTACGCCGTATTTTTGGGAGAGCGCGAGCGCGGCGGGCAGGGCATTGAGTCCCTCCACAACCATGCCGACCTGCCGAGTGGCCTCGTCAGCGGGGACACCCTTGCCGATCAGAATACCGCAACGGAGATTGCGGCTGTGTAGGCTGGTGGCGGTCACAATGAGATCACCGATGCCGGCAAGACCGCCGAAGGTCTGCTCGCGGCATCCCATTGCAAGGCCGAGACGCGAGATTTCCGCAATGCCGCGCGTGATCAGCGCCGCCTTGGCATTGTCACCGCATCCAAGACCGATCGCGATGCCCGACGCTAAGGCAATGATGTTTTTAAGAGCGCCGCAGATCTCTACGCCCAGCACGTCATCGTTGGTGTATACACGCATACGGGCGGTTGTGAATACCCTTTGCACAAGTGTGGCCGCCGCCTCGTCGCGGCTGGCGGACACGATGGTGGTCGGGAGATCCTTCACGACCTCCTCGGCGTGCGTGGGACCCGAAAGCGCCACAAGCTTCACGTTGGGATCCCGGATCTCGTCGGCAATGATCTCGGTCATGGTATACAAGGTCTCTTTTTCAATGCCCTTGGCTACATCTACAAGGATCTGTCCGCCCGACACGTGCGGTGCCGCCTTGCGCGCGGTGGCGCGGACAAAAGGGGAGGGCACGGCGAGCAGGAGAATGTCCTTTCCCTCACAGACGGTCTTTATTTCCTTGGTATATGTAATCTGCTCGGGAAGGGTAACGCCCGGCAGATTGGGATGCGTTTTGGTCTCGGAGATCGCGTCGATCTCCGACTCTATGGCTGACCAGAGCATGACCTCGTGCCCGGCAAGGCACAGCATTCTGGCAAGCGCTACGCCCCAGGTGCCCGCACCCAGAACACCGATTTTTATTGTGTTTGACATCGATTCCTCCTGTGGAGCTTATGAATTTGCCGTTTCATTATAGCATGAAAATGTTATTTTCGCAAGACCTCTGTCCCATTTTTTCACTTTGTTTTATTTTTGACAATGTGGAGCTTCGGACAAGGCTTTTTGTGGGGAAAAAGGGAAATATTTTTGCAAAACAATTGACTTTTGAAGGTGGATTTGCTAAAATAAATATGTATGTAATTTTATTATCTATTCTGAAAGGACAAAAATTATGAAAACAAAAGCAGTAAGACTTTACGGTGTAAACGATCTTCGTCTTGAGGAGTTTGAGCTTCCGCCCATCGCCGACGACGAGATCCTGGTCAAAATCATTTCGGACAGCATTTGTATGTCCTCGCACAAGGCAGCGCTTCAGGGCGCGGCTCATAAGAGAGTGCCCAACGATATTGCAGAGAACCCCGTTATCATCGGTCACGAGTTCTGCGGTGTCATCGTTGAGGTCGGTAAGAAGTGGCAGGACAAGTATAAGGCAGGCGACGGCTTCTCCATTCAGCCTCCCCACAACAAGAACGGCTCGCTGGATGCCCCCGGCTACAGCTACAAGTACTGCGGCGGCGATGCAACCTACGCCATCATTCCGCCCGAGACCATGGAGTGCGACTGCCTTCTTTCCTACAACGGCGACGCTTACTTCTACGGCTCGCTGGCTGAGCCCATGAGCTGCATCATCGGCGGATGCCACGCCAACTATCACACCAAGGGCGGCAGCTACGTACACAGCATGGGTATCGTAGAGGGCGGCGCGGCTTGCGTGCTTGCGGGTGCAGGTCCTATGGGCCTTGGCGCTGTGGATTACCTCATTTCGGGTGACAGACGCCCCTCGCTTCTTATCGTTACCGATATTGATCAGGCGCGTCTCGAGAGAGCCGCAGAGGTTCTTCCCGTGGAGAAGGCAACGAGAAATGGCGTAAAGCTGGTTTATGTGAACACCGCCGACAAGGAGGATCCGGTAGCTTACCTTAAGACCTTTGCTCCCGAGGGCTTTAACGACGTGTTCGTATACGCTCCCGTAAAGCCCGTTGTTGAGATGGGTGATGCGCTTCTTGCCAAGGACGGATGCCTGAACTTCTTTGCAGGTCCCATTGATCCCAAGTTCTCGGCAATGTTCAATTTCTATAACGTTCATTACGCCGCAACCCATATCGTAGGTACCAGCGGCGGTAACACCGACGATATGCGCGAGGCCATTGCTCTTATGGAGAAGGGTGCCATCAACCCTGCCGCTATGATCACGCACATCTGCGGTCTTGATGCAGTGGCCGAGACCACCATCAACCTTGACAAGATCAAGGGCGGTAAGAAGCTTTGCTACACCGGCATCTCGCTTCCCCTTACCGCCATTGCCGATTTTGCCGAGCTTGGTAAGACCGACCCGATGTTTGCAGAGCTTGCCAAGATCTGTGACAACGCCAACGGTCTGTGGTGCGCAGAGGCAGAGAAATTCCTTCTTGCTAACGCAAAATCCATCTGAATCTGACTTTTTCGAAAGGAATTCAAAAAATGCTGAATACGCTTTGTAACTTTTCGCATAGATACGGAAGCTGTCCCGATTACGTGCTGGCCGGCGGTGGAAACACCTCCTGTAAGGACAGCGAGCTTCTTTACATCAAGGGCTCGGGCACGGCGCTTGCCACCATCGAGCCGAGCGGCTTTGTCAAGATGGAGCGCGCAAAGCTTGAGGCTATGCTGACAAAGGCATATCCCGAAAATGAGGAGGCGCGTGAGGCGGCGGTTCTGGCTGACCTTATGAGCGCACGCGCATTCGGCGAGGAGGCAAAGCGCCCCTCGGTCGAGACGCTTCTTCATAATCTGTTTCCCCAGAAGTTCGTGCTTCACGTTCACCCGGCCAAGGTCAACGGTCTGACCTGCTCGAAAAACGGGGAGAAGACCGTGAAGGATGCCTTTGGCGGTGCGGTTTGGGTAGAGTCCTGCAAGCCGGGATACATTCTGGCTATGCTTTGCAAGGATAAGCTGGATGCATACAAGAACGCTACGGGCAAGGACGCAAGCGTTCTCTTCCTCCAGAATCACGGCATTTTCTTTGCTGCTGACAGCGAGGACGAGCTTGATGCCGTTATAAAATCGGTGATGGATAAGCTGGATGCTATGATTACACGCGCCCCCGATTTCACCGACGTGGCCTATGAC
>CAJGDZ010000105.1 GCA_904502055.1 uncultured Clostridia bacterium
AGAAATGATGAGATCGCGGATCGCCTCGTCGGGCAGGTTCTTGTTGGCGGTAACTACGTTCGAAAGAAGCTCTTTGTTGATTACAAAATTATTGCGTCCCTGCTCAAAGGTGATACCGAACACCTGCTTGCGCTCGATTTCCTCGGGAATATAATCCTCGTCGATCTCAATGACGGTATAGCCGCCCTTGCGCTTGGACTTCAGGATCTCAAGTGCCTCGGGCTCGTAGCCGGGAGCGATTACGCCGTCGGAGACCTCACGCTTGATGAGAAGTGCGGTGGTGACGTCGCAGACGTCGGAAAGTGCCACAAAGTCGCCAAACGAGCACATACGGTCGGTACCGCGGGCTCTGGCGTACGCGCAGGCGAGGGGAGACTCGTCAAGACCCTCAATGTCGTCCACGAAGCATACCTTCTTGAGCGTTTCGGAAAGCGGAACGCCGACGGCCGCCGACGTGGGGCTTACGTGCTTGAAGGATGTGGCGGCGGGCATGCCCAGCGCCGTTTTGAGCTCCTTGACCAGCTGCCATGCGTTGAATGCGTCCAAGAAGTTGATGTATCCGGGTCTTCCGTTGAGTACGCGAATGGGAAGCTCACCGTTTTCCATAAAGATGCGAGAGGGCTTCTGATTGGGGTTACAGCCGTATTTCAGTTCCAGTTCTTTCATGCTCAGCCTCCGATTTTGTTTTTGTTGATGATCTTCTCCTGAACCTCGCCGCTTGTAAGGTCAACAAAGCGTGCGTAGAGGGAGATCTTATTGGCGTCGTTCAGATTTGCCCAGATATCGGCCGCAAAGGCGTTGATATCGCTGGGGATAACCACGCGCTCGGGCTCACCCTGGAAGGTGGGAATGGGGTTTCCGTCGGTAACGTAGGTGTGGATAAAGTGACCGAGACCGGCCTTTGTGGGATAGGAGAAGGTGTAGCGAGCGCAATCCGAGCCCTCGGAATCCAGGCTCTTGAGAATGCTCATCTCATAGGTAAAGTCACCCTTGTCAAAGGTCAGCATACCGCTGATACGGGGGGTGAAGTTGGGAGCATCCGGCTCAAAGGCGCGGGTGGCGAGCGCCTGGGTGAAGGTCTTACCCTCGGGAAGCGCGTTGTAAACGGTATCGGTCTGGTCGCCGTTGGTGACGATCAGCTTGTTCTCCCACTGGCGGACGGCCGCGTAAATGATCAGCGAGGGATCGGCCACCTTGGCGGGATCAAAGGGCTCGGTGAAAATGGCGCCGTCCTTTGCCGTGAAGACACGGTTGCGGCTGTTTTCGCTTCGACCCATGATGAAGTAGGCGATGGCGGCCTTGGTGCCGTCGCTGGTCTTTCCGATTACGATGCCGCGTCCGACGTACGGATTGCCGGCAACTCTTTCACCTGTGGTTTTTACTTCGTAAATGTTCATTTATTTTTCTCCTTGACGCTCTTTTTTCAGTTTCTTTGCCACAAGCTCGGTGGCTCTGGGCAAAATGTTCCACTCGGCCTGCTCCATTACTCGCCGCTGGAGGATCTCAGGCGTGTCTCCCTTGCGGATCTTGACCGCCTTCTGCAGGATGATCTCTCCGCCGTCGGGGATTTCGTTCACGTAATGCACCGTTGCGCCCGTCACCTTCACGCCGTAGGACAGCGCCGCCTCGTGTACGCGCAGACCGTAGAAGCCTGCACCGCAGAAGGAGGGGATCAGGGAGGGGTGTACGTTGAGGATTCGGTTGGGATACTGTGAGGTAAAGTCGGCACTGAGGATAGAGAGGAAGCCGGCCAGCACGATCATCTCAATGCCGTGCTCGCGAAGCGTCCCGAGAATGGCCTTCTCAAATTCCCCGGCCGAGGCAAAGCTCTTTTTGAGGATGGTCACCGAGGGAATGCCCGCCTTCTCCGCGCGTGTCAGCGCGTACGCGCCCTCCTTATTGGAAATGACCAGCGCGATCTCACCGTTTTTTATCACTCCGCTTTGCTGGGCATCAATCAGTGCTTGCAGATTGGTGCCGCCGCCCGAAACCAGAACCGCGATCTTTGTTTTTGACATCACTTTTCTCCTTTGGAGCAGAACTTAGCAGAAGATAACGCCTTCGTCACTCTTGACGATCTCGCCCATAATGTAGGCGTCCTCGCCGCACTCGTGCAGAGTCTTTACGGCAAGGTCGGCGTCCTCCTTCTTAACGATCACGCTCATACCGACACCCATATTGAAGGTGTTGAACATATCTCTCTCGGGGATGTTACCAGTTTTGGCAATGAGGTCGAAGATGGGAAGGATGCGAAGCGCGCTCTTTTCGATCTTGGCGCCAAAGCCCTTCGGGAGGCTACGCGGAATGTTCTCGTAGAAGCCGCCGCCCGTGATATGGGAAATGGAGCGGACCGTAACCTTTTCAAGAAGGGACAGAATGGGCTTGACATAGATTTTCGTGGGGGTAAGCAGTGTTTCGCCAACCGACTTGCCTCCAAGCTCGGCAACGGGAGAGGTAATGTCCTTCTCGCCGATACCGAATACCTTGCGGACCAAGGAGAAGCCGTTGGAGTGCACGCCGCTGGAGGGGATGGCAATGATGATATCACCCTCCTCCATGGTGTCGGGCTTCAGGATCTTGGGCTTGTCCACAATACCCACAGCAAAGCCGGCAAGGTCATACTCGTCGATGGGGTAGAAGCCGGGCATCTCTGCCGTTTCACCGCCGATGAGTGCCGCGCCGCTCTGCACACAGCCCTCGGCCACGCCGCTTACAATGGCGGCGATCTTCTCGGGGAAGTTCTTGCCGCAAGCAATATAATCAAGGAAGAACAGGGGCTTTGCGCCGCTGCAAATGACGTCGTTCACGCACATAGCCACACAGTCGATGCCGATGGTGTCGTGCTTGTCCAGAAGAAACGCCAGCTTGAGCTTGGTGCCCACGCCGTCAGTGCCGCTTACAAGCACGGGGCGCTCCATACCCTTGGTATCCAGCTCAAACAGGCCGCCAAAGCCGCCGATGTCCGAGCAAACGCCCGAGGTCATGGTTCTGGCAATGTGAGCCTTCATCAGCTCGACTGCGCGGTAGCCCGCGGTAATATCAACGCCGGCTGCGGCGTAGCTTTCGGATTGAGAGTTCTTCATAGTAACCTCCTGATGTTTTTATTCTTTTCCGTTCCAGCAATAGGTACAAAGCTTGCAGGAAGGGATGCCGATGGCCTTTTTGATGCCGTCCAGCGTTTGGAATTCGAGAGAATCGAAGTGAAGCTTTTTGCAAATAAGCTCGCGGAATTTCTTGCCGCGCTCGGTGGTGCCGTCGCAATATTCGTCGATGTGGTCAAAGCCCTCCTCGCCCTCAAGCTCCATAATGATCTTTCGTCCGAGAAGATCCATGTCGGACGTGTTGCGCGAGAAGTTCAGATATTTGCACCCGTACATGATCGGCGGACACGCCGAGCGGATGTGTACGGATTTTGCGCCGTTCTGGTAAAGGAAGTCGACCGTTTCCTGAAGCTGCGTGCCGCGGACGATGCTATCATCCACAAAGAGAAGATTTTTGCCCTCGATCAGCTCGGTGACGGGGATCTGCTTCATTTTCGCGATCTTTTTGCGCTCCTCCTGATTGGAGGGGATGAAGCTTCTTGACCAGGCGGGCGTGTATTTGATGAACGGTCTGGCAAAGGGCTTTCGGCAGCCAAACGAATATCCGATGGCGTGCGGTGTGCCCGAGTCCGGGACGCCGCAGATGTAATCCACGTCGGGAAGTGTGCCGTTCTGAATCTCGTTTTCCGCCATGATGCGACCGTTCTCGTTTCGCATAACTTCAACGTTCACGCCCTCATACGTGGCGGTCGAGAAGCCGTAATACGACCACAGGAACGCGCAGATCTTGGTCTCCTCATAGCCTTCAAAAAGTGTGGTGACCGTTTCGGGTGTGATGTGAACGATCTCGCCCGAGCGAAGCTCCTTTACACTGTCAAATCCCAGCTTCTTGTAGGCAAAGGCCTCGAAGGATACGCAGTGTGCCCCGGGACGTTTGCCGATCTCGATGGGGAGACGGCCGTAGCGGTCGCGTGCGGCGTAAAGGCTTCCGTCCTCGCAAAGAAGGAGCAGGGAAGAGGAGCCCTTGATCTTTTCCTGTGCATGGCGAATGCCATCGGCAAGGGTCTGCCCCTGGTTGATCAGTGCCGAGATGATCTCCACCGAATTGACGCGGTTTCCGCTCATGCTCTGGAAAACGCTTCGATTGCTTTTTACATACTCCTCCACGATCTCGTCGCCGTTTTCGACAAGGCCGACCATCACCATCGCGTAAATGCCGAACTTGGAACGAATGAGAAGCGGCTGGGGATCTACATCGCTGATACAGCCGATGCAGGCGTTGCCGCGAAGGCGCGAGGCAATGTTGTCAAACTTGGTGTGGAAGGGAGAGTTTTCGATGTTGTGTATTTCGCGCTGGAAGCCCTCGGTCGGGTTGACCGAGGCCATTCCCGCGCGTGCCTTTCCCAGGTGAGAGTGATAGTCTACCCCGAAAAAGACGTCCTGCACACAGTCATTTGTGTCGGTTATTCCAAAAAATCCGCCCATGAATTTCTCCGTATCTGATAGGTGTTGCTATTGCGGACAGATCTCAAGCAAAGAAGAGCTTGGAGAGGGTCATGGGGTCGATGTACTCGCCGTTCTTGTAAACGCGCATATTGCCCGAGGCGATCTCGTCGATCAGCATAACCTTGCCGTCCTTGTCATAGCCGAACTCAAACTTGATGTCGTAAAGAACCATGCCCTTTTCCGCAAGATCGTCCGCAACGATCTTGGTGATCTTCTGTGTCATAGCCTTGGTCGACTCATACTGCTCGTCGGTCATAACGCCCAGAACGATCAGGCCGTCCTTGGTAACCAGCGGGTCACCCTTTTCGTCATTCTTGAAGGTCATTTCCACATAAGAGGGAAGATCGGTGCCTTCCTCCATGTATTCGCCGTAGCGACGGATAAAGCTTCCCACGGCCTTGTTGCGGCAGATGACCTCAAGTCCCTTGCCGAAAGGCTTGGCGGGGAGGACCTCCATCGTGGTGTCGTCGAGATTGGCGTTGATGTAGTGGGTCTTGATGCCGGCGGCATTGACCTTTTCAAAGAAGTAGATCGACATTCTCAGGTTGACGTCGCCCACGCCGTCGATGGTGAGTCCTACCGAGTTCTCGCCCGGATCAAACACGCCGTCCTTGCCCGTGCAATCGTCCTTGAACTTCAGAAGATAGTTTCCGTTGTCAAGAGAAAATACGTCCTTGGTCTTTCCTTTGTAAACAAGTTGCTTGCCCATTTTTGTTACCTCTTTCGTTTATTTAAATTTTATTTTTTACTTATTGAATTCCGCTTCGACTGCCTGGTTTTTTTCAAGAACCTTCTTCGCGTCGGCCGCGCGCTTTTCGTCAAGTGCACGTGCCAGCTCCTTGTCCTCGATGGCCAGCATCTGAATGCAGAGAAGCGCGGCGTTGCCGGCTCCGTTCACGGCGACGGTGGCTACGGGGATGCCCGTAGGCATTTGTACCGTGGAAAGAAGCGCGTCGATGCCACCCAGATTACCGGAAACAACGGGGATTCCGATGACGGGGAGTGTGGTGTTGGCGGCAATGGCGCCGGCCAGATGTGCCGCCATTCCCGCGGCGGCGATGATGGCGCCGAAGCCTCTTTCGCGTGCGGTCCTGCTGAACTCAGCCGCCTCCAGAGGCGTGCGGTGTGCGGAAAATACGTGAACCTCGTAGGGGACTCCGAAGCTTTCCAGCATATCCATCGCCTTTTTTACGATCGGCAGATCGCTGTCGCTTCCCATAACAATACCGATTTTTTTCATACGTTACCTCCAAACAAAATCAAAAAAGGGCGCACTTACCTTATCAAACGGTAAGCGTGCCCAGACGGTCGGCCTTCTTCTCCCTTGTTCCTCTGTGGTGATCCACTTGTTCCGTCAGTTGCAAAGGATGTATTCTTTTTTGAAATACATCCGTATTATATCATATAAGCAAAAAAATGTCAAGGGGAAAAGCGCGCTTTTTGCGGAAAAAAAGAAGAAAGGGGAAACTGTCCAAAAGCGATTGGATTTTGAGAAATTTTATC
>CAJGDZ010000106.1 GCA_904502055.1 uncultured Clostridia bacterium
ATTTGTAGGACACGTACAGCGGATGGCCCGGGCGGGGCCTGCGGGAGTTGCCCGCGTAGGGGTTCCCACAGACACCGCACGTAATCTTGCCGCTCAGTAAATACTCCTGCTTGGCGGAGAACTGCGCAGACTTGTGCCGCCGCTGGGCCATCCTCTCCTGCACTTGGTGGAAGTCCTCCTCGCTGATGATGGCGGGCATACCTCCCGGCACGCGGATGACGGCGTTCTCGTCATAGTTTCCCGACCGATCGTACCGTCCCTTGGCGTGCTTGGCGGAGTCGGCTATGTAGATGTAGACCCCCGTATACCGCTCGTTGCGTAACAGAGCGTAGAGGGAATTCTTACCGAACAGATCACCTCGTCGGGTGCGGTAGCCCCTGCGGTTAAGCTCGGCTATGATCTCGGTGTAGGAGCTTCCGTCCAGATACATACGGAAGATCATACGGATGGCCTCGGCCTCGTATTCGTTGATCACGTAGCGGTGGGTCTCCTTGTCCACCGAGTATCCCAGCGGCGGAGGGCCCCCTGTGGCCTTACAGGCCAGAGCGTTTTCAAGGAGCCCCTTCCGAACCTCGCGGGAGAGGTTGAGTGAGTAATACTCGTTGATGCCCTCCAGCACGGATTCAAGGATCACGCTCTCAGGGGTATCCTGAAGATTCTCCAGCACCGAGATCAGTCGGATCCCCCGCTTCTTGAGGTGGTTCTTGTAGATCGCGGAATCGTAGCGGTTGCGGGCAAAGCGGTCCAGCTTGTGGACAATGACCGCGTCAAATTCGCCCTTGTCCGCGTCGGCGATCATGCGCTGGAATTCGGGGCGGTTGTCCGAGGTGCCGCTGATGCCCTTGTCCGCGTAGACGGTGAGCAGGACGGCGTCGTGCTCGTCGCAGTATTTTCGTATCGCGCGCAGTTGGGCATCGATGGACTCCTCCCGTTGAAGCTCCGACGAAAAACGTGCGTAAGCAACGGCTCGCAGCATCCTGCTCACCTCCTTTCTTCAGATTTTTTTGCCAGCCGATGGCTTGGACTCAGGCGGCATCAACCGAGGCTTCGTCCGGGGACGCGGGGGGATCCTCCTCATCAATGGCATCCAGCATCTCACAGAGGAGAAGCAGATGGGTGTCGAGAGGGATGGGGGTCGTAGAATGGTTAACGAAAAGTGGACGATACATATTAAACCTCCTTAGTTTTTCCATGTCACGCCGTCCACGCAGGCAGTAGGATTCTTGGCTCCTGCCCGTCTGCGGCGGATTTTCTTGGCGCGGAACAGGTCTTGTGTGATATCGGCGAACTGGATAAAGAAGTGCCTGTCGTCGAGGTCGGTGATGGATTCGGGGAACATCTGACGGAATGCCAGCAACGCGTCGTCGCTGTAGACCTCTCCCTCGGGACAGTACACAATGCGCTGTTTGACAAAGGACAGGACGCGCTCGTCGGGATCGTCCTCGGTCACGGAATCCACGGAACCGGCCGAGGAAACGCCCCCATTGATGGCAAAGTCGCCCGCGAAGCAATAATTGTTCCTACGAAGCTCGAAGTATTCCAGGAGGGCACGCGAGACGATCACGCTCAGCTCGTCGGTCAAACGGTCAAGCAGGTAGGGATCCTGCTGCTCGGGAGGCGTGGAGTACAGGAACGGGACCGTGACCAGACGGCGCAGGAACGCGGGGTCGTTTTCGGTCAGCTTGAGCGGGTGGTTGGTCACCAAAATGAAGTTGGATCGGCAGAAGAACTCGGCGTAGGCCGCGTACTTCCGGTTCGCGGTGATCAGATCGTGACCGGACAGCTGTTTCAGAACCGAAACAGCCTTGGTGGAGAGAGGTGTCGCGGGCATGTCTCCCGAAACGCAGATCCGACGGCCCTGGATGTTGCCGGTGGCGAATCTATCCCCTAGCTCGTGGACGTTCAAGGAAGTCCTCTGCTGGGAGCCGAACACTCTCATGATTAGGCTGCAAAGGACGCTTTTTCCCGAATCGGGCACACCCTGGAACACGAACAGAAGCTTGCCGGACATGTCGGTGGCGAAGACGTAGCCCAGCACCTGCCAGATTCGCTTCGTAAGCAGCGGATCACCGCGGGTGACGGTCCACAGGAAGTTCTCAAAGACGGGGCACGCGTGCCGATTCGGGATGTAATCGCAGTTGAGGGAGAACGTGGTCAAGAGCTGCGGGTTCGGCTCGTGGAAGCAGCCGGAAGCAAGCTGAAGGGTGCCATTCCGGAAGGTAATGAATCCGTCGTCCAGATATTCCTCTTCCTGGCACAACTCTGGGTCGGTGATGATCTGTCGGTAGATCTCTGTGAAGATCGTCATGGGAATATCCGAGATCCCTTGTTGGCGTAAAACCAACTTCGCGATGCGCGTGAATTCAATTTGCGAGGTTATGTTGTAAAAGAGGCCGTTGTAGACAAACAACTCCTCGTTGACCACGAGACAGCGCAAAGACTGTTTGAGCTGGTGGAACAGCTGATTCGCGTCGGGCTTGGGTGTACGGCGCAAGGATCTCAACGAATTCACCGAGTCGATCGAATCCGCCTGAGGATACCGCGAGGATCTTACAATGGAGGCGGGAACTACGGAAGGGAAACCGGCTTCTTCCTTTTGGACAGGAGCTGTGGCCTGGGGCAGTAGCATAGGATTGGAAGCTGTCGTATCCTGCCAAGTTAAGGTGGCGTGATGCCGGAAGAAGGCGCGAGCCTCGTCCTCATCTGCCTCGAAGGACATCGGCTCCAGAGGCTCGTCGTAAAAGACCATGGCGGGGGCTAGCCCATCCTCGTCCAGGGGGATGGCGACTTGATCCAGATCAATCATGGTCGACAAACACAGGCCCCGACTGCGCAGAAACGACAGCACAGACCGTTGGGGCTCCAGCATGGCGACTTCGTTGGCGATGGAGGTCAGTTCCTCCGGCGGGACCTCGAAGTACCGTTTGTCGTCGTCTTGAAGGATGGCGAACTTGCCGGCGTATCGAGCCGTATTGGCGGGAGAGGGGGTGCGATAGAGATGAAATTCTTGGGGATTGAACATTTTTTTATCCTTTCTTAATTTAAATTTTTTTGACCCAGTGCCTGCTTGATCAGGACAGGGGGTGAATAGAGAGTCTTGCTTGGCCAAGCAAGACCTATTGTACCATAAACGGCAAATAGCGCAAGAGCTTATCACTCCAAAACAATTCAATGCAACGGAAAGGAAATCACCAAGATGAATGAGCCCAAAACATATCGAACTAGCGATGTAAATGTGCAGAAACGCACACATGCTGACACTACTCTCAATAAATCTAATCCGGAAAAAGCACTTGAGTCTCTTAGGGAGCGATATCCTGACAGCGCGAACTTTGTTCGGAAATCCATGGAAGCGATTTCCAAAAAAGATCTTGACTATGATAGCTTGAAGATTTTTGCTCAGAGACTACAGTATCAAATGCAAGAAAAAAGCATATCACATGTGGATGTGGCCGCATGCCTAGGTGTATCTAGACAGGTATTAGAGAAAGCACTTCCCGAAGCATGGGAGGAATACGATGAAAACAGTGTGCACAAATCCATTGATTTACGCTATTTGGAAGCCGTTTCAATATTGCTGGATGTGTCGCCTATATATCTAATTGGGTGGACGGAGAATCCGAATTGGTATTATGATAATGAGCGGCCTCTCCCTGAAAAGGCATGGAATGATAAGGAATTAGAAACTCATTTGAAAACGTATTGCCAAAAAGAATGGCTAACAGAAGATGACTGTATTCAGATTTTGAGCGACAGAAGGCGTGGGAACGATAAGATTGACTTTGTTAACAACAAAATTCATATCGTTATTCGTCAGACACTTGGATTCCTCCATTTCTGTGCTTATGAAAAATGTCAATGGTCAGGGCAATTTACGAAGGACAAGGCGGGTAATAATCAAACGATACGGTATATTGAGCAACCGGTGATGTTATTTGGGTCTCCGGAGACAGATAAATACATCTATGAACTTGTTAAACATGTAAACGAGAAGAACTGGGAACTCTTCTATATGATATTGTCCATCGGGACAAAACCTAAAAAAGTGGTTGATTCGATTGCGGCCGAACTCATGGAAGATGCTGATATCAGATTGTTTGTTAATAGCAAAATAGAACGTCTTCAACAGGGAAGAAACAAGTGGGTTTCCAGAAAGATTATCGAAAGGTTAGGACGCAAGCGAAAAAAACCGAAAGCGAAAAGACTTCCAAGGAATGAACTGAAAGCGAGGGAGCTTCCCGAGGAATCTTACACACCATATGGGGGAGCCCAAAGGATGTTTCCCAAAGATAGGTTTGTTTCCATAAACGAAAGAGATCTTCTGTATTATTTGCGATACATCATTGAACCGATGATTGTTTGGCATTTGCCAGATGAGATTGCTCCTGTGACCTGTCTACAGTTTTTCTCATGCATTATGAAAAACAACTACATTTCTCAAAAGGCAATCAAGACGATTCGAAACAGCAAAACTTTTGCGATAAGGAAAAGAACGGCTTTTGGAGTTGGGGTGGAATATGATGAGGTAACCAAAGCAATAAATGTTGGGAAAGCAAAATTGAGTAAGCCGGATGCTAAGTGTCTTTGGCATAAGTATTATTACCAAAGCATGAGGTTTTTGAATGCGATTGACGATTTGGTAAAAGAGGATTATGCGCAAATACAGATCAAAGGAATCAACAAAACGGGAGCATCCGCCATCAGCGGGGGACCATTCGTAAGTGTTACAACAGATGGAGATACTCAGAATACGGTGGAGAAGATTGACGTTGATTTGAGTTGCTTTACATTGAGCGCAGTTCGTTCCATGCTGAACACAATAGAAGCGAATCCATTGGTTTTTTCGACATTTAGCCCAGGAGAAATCAGGAAATGCAGAAATATCATGGAAAAGCAGCCTGGCGAAAATGATTATTTCCTTACTGATATAGTCAGCAGATTTTTAGAGACATGTGAACAGTTGTCGCAAAACAAGTTGAAACTATACGTTTTAAGTTCTATGTCGGAAGTGAGTGATCAGCTGATTGAATTGCAGAACAAAAACCTACAAGATGTCCAACCCCAGAAGGAGCAGACAAGGAAGAAAAAAGGGAATACACAGGAAGTGGCGAAGCAAAAGGGAAAGAAGGAAAAAGAGAAGGAGCGTTTGAGTAGAGCCCGAAGTATAATAGAAGAAGAATATCAACAATACATACAATACATGAGGTTGGAAATGGTTGCCTCATACGTTCCAACAGAGGATGATCCAGTAGAAATCAAGAAAGATTTATTAGTAGCACTACTGCTTGAGGTACGAGGTTTGAGCGAATGGAAGACCATGAAAGCGTATATAGCGGAATTCGGAATTGGCGGAGACGAGATGGAGGTTTTGTACGCAAACCGTTTGCGTCTGGGACCTGGACCCAAAGGGCGCGAGGCGTATTGTCAATTAAGGGTACTGGCTCTTCAGCATCTTATTCATGGAGAACCTAAGACGGCAACAGTCAAAGTAGAGGATCGAAAAAAGAAAGATGGACGATGTAGATTGGGCGAAGAAAGATGGAAAGTTTCTATACTGTCACCCGAGCTGCCTTATTATCTCTCTGGTGAGAATGAATTTGAATTCTAAGTGTGCGTCTACAGTTATCAAGAAGGTGAGTATTATTCATGTGAAGCTTCCAGCCACAGGCCCAAGGCCTGTGGCTGCTCCTTTCACCGGCAGAATCGACACAGAGTCTGCCGGCAGAGTCAGGTACGGCCGCTACCGATCCTCATTCAAGGATACCAAATCCCCCTTCCCCGTCAACGCCATATAAACAGCGATCCCGAGAAAAACCCCCTCGGCCAACAGCGAGAGCGGCGACGCGGCAATCTTAGACAAAACGGACATAGACACCTCCTTTCCGTGCGTGCCGCCTTACGCGGCGTGAGATCTCTTGAACTTGCGACCGAACAGGTCCATGGTAATCATGGCACCCAG
>CAJGDZ010000107.1 GCA_904502055.1 uncultured Clostridia bacterium
CGCTTCGCTTTTATGCGTGCGGCGGTGACGGTACGCTGGGCAGAGTGGTAAACGGCGCGGTAGGTGCCGCGAACGCTGAGGTGGCGGTGGTGCCGATCGGAACGGGCAACGATTTTGTGCGCGTTCTCGGCAAAAACGAGGACTTTCTGGATATTGCCGCGCTTATTGAGGCAGAGTCCAAGCCCTTTGACGTGCTCCGCTTCAACGATAAATACTGTGTGAATATGATCAACATCGGCTTTGACGGTGAGGTGGCCGCCCGCGTGAGTGAGGGGCGGGGACGCGTGCCGAGCAAGCTGGCGTACATATTCGGTGTGGCTTGTGAATTCTTTAAGATGAGCAAGGCCAAATTCCACTGTGTGATGGACGGCGTGGATATGGGTGAGAGGTCGGTTCAGCTCTCGCTTTACGCGGGCGGCGGCTTTTGCGGCGGCGGCTTTCACGCGGCGCCCTATGCCGATCTGCATGACGGACTTATGGACGTTTGCTTTGTCCGTCCGGTCAGCCGTCTTACCCTCATTCGCGTGATCGGAAGCTATCGCAAGGGTACGTATCTGCTAAATGAGGATAACCAAAAATATTTTGAATATTACAAGTGCTCCGATGTAAAGCTGACGTTTGACAAGCCTCAGCGTATCTGCGTGGACGGCGAGATCGAGGTGTACGAGTCCTTGCATCTTTCGGTATTGCCCGATGCGGTTCGCATCGTTGTGCCCGGGGGCGCGACGTCACCGTATGAGCAGATTCCCGAATCGCCGTACGTGCAGACGGCGATATCCTCGCACGAGAAAATACCGGCAGAAAGCAAATGAACGTTGTTGTTTTTTCGGACAGCCACGGCAGGGAGGAGTACATCGGGCAGATGATGGCCCGCGTCTCGGCGTGTGGAGATCGGCCGACTCACGTTCTGTTTCTGGGTGACGGGCTTGCCGATCTTGGTCGTGCGCCCGCCCTTGACGGAGAGTCGGTGCTGGCGGTGCGCGGCAACTGTGATTTTTTGGCGGGGGACGAGCCCGAGACACGAATCGTGGGGCTTGGGGCGTATCGCGCGCTTATGATGCACGGGCATACGCTTGGCGTGAAGCACAGTCTTGCCAATGCGGTGGCACTCGCGGTACGCGAGAACGTGGATGCTCTTTTGTACGGACACACCCACGAGCCCTTTGAAAGGATGCTGGATGCGGGAGAGTCCCTTGAGGGGATCCGCGTAAGCAAGCCGCTTGTTATCTTTTGCCCCGGGGCGTTGAAGGACGGAAGCTTCGGGCGTCTTTCGGTGACGGCGCAGGGACTTGCTGTCAGTCACGGAAATTTGTTCGGTTAAAAAAGAAAAATACCGATGCTTTCACACATCGGTATTCTCTTTGAGGGGTAGACTTACACGGGCTGCTCCTCAATTTCGGGAACGGCGAGCTCGGCTTCCTGTGCGGCAAGCTCAGCCTCGTACGCCTCGATCACAGCCTGCTCAAGCATACTGCGGAAGGGGGCGTTGATCGGATGTACGATATCCCTGTAGGTATCGTCCGGGTTTTTGCGGCTTGGCATCACGACAAAGAACTTTTCACGCGCGTGAATGACCTTGATGTCGTGAACGGCAAGCTGACCGTCGAAGGTGACCGATACGATGGCCTTCATGGGGCCTTCGTCAAAGGTCTTTCGGATTTTGATGTCTGTAATTTTCATATTCCGTCTCCTTGGAGAATAAATTGGTGTCACTTTACCATTACCAGTATATACTGATTTTGTGAATATTATTCAAACAACGTGGGATATTTTTGTGAATTTATGTACAATATTTTTGTTATTTTGCCCGTTTTTGGCAAAAAAAGCGGCTTTTTCTGTGAAAAAAAGAAGGGAGAGTGAGGAGTTTGGCTACCGAGAACACGCATTTCGGTGCAAAAAACATAAAGAATATGCTGGGGGCGTGTAAAAGCGTTTTCTTTATCGGTGTAGGTGGCGTGAATATGTCCTCGCTGGCTCTCATCACCAAAACGCGCGGTTACCGCGTGGGCGGCTCGGATCGCACGCGCACCGAAGTCACCGAGCGCTTGGCGGCCGAGGGCATCGAGGTCTTTTATTCACATGACGCCTCGCACGTGGATGCCTTTGATGCGGTGGTCTACACCGTGGCCATTTCGCCCGACAATCCCGAGTACGTAAGAGCGAGGGAGCGGGGCATTCCGCTCATTTCGCGTGCGGACTACCTCGGATATCTGATGACCGATTATCAAAATCGCATCGGCATTTCGGGTATGCACGGAAAAAGCACCACCACCTCGATGTGCGCGCAGGTCTTTATGAGCGCCTCGGCCGATCCCACGGTTTTGTCGGGTGCGGCTATGCGGTCGATGGGCGGCGCCTATCGCATCGGCGGCGAGCGGCATTTTATTTTCGAGGCTTGCGAGTATATGGACTCCTTCCTCGATTTCTATCCGAGCATTGCGGTGATCCTCAACGTGGAGATGGATCACGTCGATTATTTCAAGAGCATGGAGCACATTCATCGCTCGTACCGTGCGTTTGCCGAAAAGACCTTGCCGGACGGCGTGGCGGTGGTGAACGGTGATGACGCCAACGTCAACGAGGCGATGGTGGGATATGCGGGGCGTGTGGTCCGCTTCTCGATCTTGGATCCGAGTGCGGATTTTTATGCGACGGGCATCACCGAGGACCACGGATGTCCTTGCTTTGATATTCTGGCATTCGGAAAACTGTACTGTCATGTGGCTCTGCGGGTGACCGGGCGGCACAACGTATACAACGCGCTGGCCGCGGCGGCCGCGGCGCATCTGTGCGGACTGGAAGGCGAGAGCGTGGCGAGGGGGCTTGCCGAGTTCCGAGGCGCACAGCGGCGTATGGAATACAAGGGGCGCTTTATGGGAGCCGAGGTGTACGACGATTACGGGCATCACCCGACCGAGGTAAAGACCACGCTGGAGGGCGCGGCGGCGATGGGTTATCGTCGCACGCTTTGCGTGTTCCAATCGCACACCTATTCGCGTACGCTGGGACTTTTTGACCAATTTTGCGGCGCGTTTGGGGCGGTGGACGAGGTGATCGTGGCCGACATTTACGCGGCGCGTGAGGCGGACACCGGTGCGGTCAGCGGTAAGAAGCTGGCGGCGGCACTTCCGAACGGCAAATACGTCGGAGATTTTGACGCCATCGCGGATTACCTCAGGCGGACGCTCAGAGAGGGCGATCTGCTTGTGGTGATGGGCGCGGGTGATATTTATAAAATTTTTGAAAAAATGGGATTGGAAGAATAATGGGATATACCAAGGGATATGGCGCGATCGCGGAGATCTATGACCGCTTGAACGCCGAGATCGACTATAACGCGTGGGCGGCGTTTGCCGAGCGCAATTTTGACCGCTATCTTCCCACGCGTCCGTCCCTTGTGCTCGACCTTGCGTGCGGCACGGGAAGCATGACGGTGGCAATGGCGGAGCGCGGCTACGATATGATCGGCGTGGACGGGAGTGAGGAGATGCTGTCGGTGGCGTACGAGCGCTCGGCAGGCAAAAGCATTCTCTATCTTTTGCAGGATATGCGCCGCTTCGAGCTTTACGGAACGGTGGGGGCGGTGACATGCTGTCTGGATAGCCTCAACTATCTGACGGGTGACGGCGATCTTGCGGAGTGCTTTTCTACCGTACACAACTATCTGGAGCCCGACGGTTTGTTTCTTTTTGACGTGAATACGCCTTACAAGTTTGAAAAGGTGTACGGCGACAACGCGTACGTTTTGGAGGACGAGGGCACGTATTGCGGCTGGCAGAACGAATACGATGCGGACTCGCGGCTTTGCCGCTTTTATCTCTCGGTCTTTCGCGAGGACGGCGAGGGGCGGTATTTGCGTGAGGACGAGGAGCAGACCGAGCGCTGCTACACGATGGACGAGATCCGCGAGGCGCTTTTTCGCACGGGCTTTGAGCTTTTGTCGGTGAGCGCCGATTACGATTTTTCCGAGCCCTCGGAGACGGCAGAGCGCTGGTACTTTGCCGCGCGGTGCAAGAAGGGCATTTATACCCACAAGGCAAGAGTACAGCAGGTGCGCTCGTATCTCGGAAAAACCGTGGAGATCGAGATCGACCGTCCCGTGGGCTATGTGCATCACAAGGGAGAGAAAACACTGGTCTATCCGATCAATTACGGCTTTATTCCCGGCGTGCTCGGTGGCGACGGCGAGGAGCTGGACGTTTACCTTCTGGGCATCAAGGAGCCGCTGGAGCGGGCGGAGTGCCGCATTGTCGGCATTGTGCATCGCGAGGACGACGTGGAGGACAAGCTGATCGCCGCGCCGATCGGGATGACGTTTACGGCCGGGGAGATGCGCGAGGCCATTGATTTTCAGGAAAAATATTATCAAACGCGCATTGAGGCGCTTGAGGAATGACGAGGAAAAGAGAAGAACACGGCATAGCGCCCGTGTACGATGAAAATTCCGAGATTCTGATCCTCGGCTCGTTTCCGTCGGTGCGCTCGCGAGCGGAGGGCTTCTTCTACGGACATCCGCGCAACCGCTTCTGGCGGGTGCTGGCGGCGGTGCTTGGCGAGGAGGTGCCCCTTACACTCGAGGACAAAAGGGCGTTTTTGCTTAACAATCGAATCGCGCTTTTTGACGTGCTGGCCTCGTGCGAGATCGAGGGCTCGGCAGACAGCTCGATCGCGGGGGCAGTGCCAAACGATCTTGGCCCTATTCTGTCGTCAAGCCGCATCACGCGCGTTTTTGTCAACGGAAAAACGGCCGAGCGGCTATACAATCAATATTTGAAGGAAAAAACAGGTCTCTGTGCGACTCTCCTTCCTTCGACAAGCCCCGCAAATGCGGCGTTTGGCGAGGAGCGACTGATCCGGGCTTGGCAAGAGATAAAAAGGAGATAATTATGGCAAAATCAACCATACTTCGCGCGATGACGGTGGACGGAAGCGCGCGCATTCACGTAATCAATTCGACCGAGATCGTGCGCGAGGCGGTGCGGTTGCATCACACCTCGCCCACGGCGACGGCGGCTCTGGGACGCCTTCTTACGGCGGTCTCGGTGATGGGAAGCATGCTGGGTGAGAAGGACGACAGCATCACGGTGTCGGTGAAGGGCGACGGCGAGGCCGGCGGCATTCTGGCGGCGGCCGACTACCTGGGCAACGTGCGCGGCTACATTCAGAACCCCGCGGTAGACGTGCCTTTAAAGCCCAACGGCAAGCTGGACGTGGGTCGCGCGGTCGGAAAGGGAATGCTGACGGTGGTGCGCGACGCGGGCGGCGAGGAGCCGTACAACGGCTCGATCGAGCTGGTCAGCGGTGAGATCGCCGAGGACATCGCCTCTTACTACGCCATCAGTGAGCAGGTGCCGACGGTTTGCGCGCTGGGCGTTCTGGTGGGAACGGACTGTATGCCCATCGGCGCAGGCGGTGTGATCATTCAGCTTTTGCCGTTTGCCGACAACGAGACGGTGGATCTCATTGAGCGCAATACCGCCTATCTCGGAAATCTGTCCTCGATGTTTGCCGAGGGCAAGAGCAACGAGGAGATCATGGCGCTGGCTTTGAAGGATATTCCGTTTGACGTGTTTGACGAGCTGGACGTGGAGTATCGCTGTACCTGCAGTGAGCAGAGGATCAAGGATATGTTCCACTCGCTCGGCAAGAGCAAGATCGAGGAGATGCTCAGTGAGCAGGAGGCCGAGGGCAAAAAGCGTGAGCTGGAGGTGCTGTGCCGCTTCTGCGGTAAGGCCTACGTGATGGACGAAAAAACACTGATGAGATTGTTTTAAATTGAAGTTTGTCGGGGAGTTTTGTCTGTAAAGGAGAACGGTCGCTTTTGAAAAAGCTCCGCAAAACTTTTCCCTACAGGCAAAACGGCTACGCTTGATACGGAGCCCGAACGGTAACGCGAAAACAACGTATGATCCGATATCCGAGTCATTTTGAGACCTTCTCACGCGTGAGAAG
>CAJGDZ010000108.1 GCA_904502055.1 uncultured Clostridia bacterium
CGCTTTACCGGTTATATCGGAACGCCCGTGCACGAGCTGTCGCACGCGCTGATGTGTATCCTTTTCGGCCACAATATCACCAAGATCAAGCTGGTCAATTCGGATAAGCGCTCGCGGACACTTGGCTACGTGGAGCACACCTATTATAAGACCAATCTCTATCATCAGATCGGAAACTATTTCATTGGCGTTGCTCCCATTCTGGCCGGCGGCGCGATGGTTTTGCTGTTTGTCTGGCTTTTCGTGCCCGATATGCTTTCGGATATGACGGGCGCGGTGCGCGGACTTGTGAGCTTTGACAGCGTTCCGGATAGGCTTGCCGAGGTGTGGCGCATTCTCTTTGATAAGGCGAATTTTTTGAACATTCGTTATTGGCTGGCGCTGGTTTTCTCGGTGACGGTGGTCATTCATATGGAGATCAGCCAATCGGACTTTCGGTCGGGGCTTCGCGGCCTTTCGGTGCTTGCGGTCATGCTTGCGGTGACCGATCTCATTCTCGGCTTTTTGTTCCCGACGGCGCTTACGGTCTTTACGGTGGCTTGTGTGAGGATCGGCGTCGGGTGTCTTATGTTTTTGCTGTTGCCCTCGGTGGTCTCGGCCATCATCGGTCTGGTTTCTCTTGCGATCCTTGCTTTGCGCGCCATGTTCGGCAAGCGGGCACGTGCCGCGGCAACCAGTCACCATCGGGCAAACGGACGAAAAAAACCAAGGTCAAAATGACCTTGGTTTTTCTTTTATAACGAAAAGTCCGTCATATCGAGCTCAAGGATCTCACGGTGACCGCGGCAGACGGTATCCAGTGAGATGCGCGTGCCGTTACGGTTCCAGCGCGCGTGCAGATCGCAGCGCGCGTCGCGTGTGCCGTGGGGGATACCCAGCTTTGGGTCGTCGGGATTGGGCGAATAGGTTTCCAAAAGGATCCCCGTTTTGCCCGTTGAAAGCTCGTGAATGAAAAGCTGACGGTAGCCGTCGGCCTGTGGATAGCTGTCACCGAGCAGAAAGCGTCCGTCGGGCGAGATCGAGGTGTGAATGTCACGCCGCCGGGTTACCGTGCTGAGCGTTCCCTCGGTGTCCTCACCGCCAAGCTCCTCGTATTCACCCGTGACCATGTTGACGCGCCAGACGCCGTTGCGCTCGCCCTTCGGGCGGCAGAAGGCAACCATATGCTCGTCATCCTCCCACCAATAGTGGGAGACCATTTCGTCGAAGATGAGATCGACGTTTCCCTCGAGATCGCCCGCAAAAAGCGTGGTCTGCCAGCGCGGTGAGACGTCACCGCCGCCTTGCTCGGGAAAGCTTCGGTAAAGGAAGAGGTAGCGTGTGCCGGACGGATTCAGTGAAATATGGTTGACCACCATTTTGGCTCTCTCTCGCCCCTCCAAAGGAAAGCGCTTGGCAAGCGAGTCGCAATCCACCAGGAGGTGCGCGGTTCCTTTGTCAAAATCGCAAAGGAAAATGCCGTCCTCCTTCGGCGAGGGAATGTCAGCGTAGGGATCGGGAATGTTCGGATAGCCGTAGCCGGGACGGAAATCCCAGATGCGGCTGAAGTTGATGCCAAGCCCGATTCGGCCGTCGCGGCTTACGGTTCCGCAGGCGGCGGGGACGGTGTCCTTTTTTGCCGTATCCGGGTTATATCGGACCGTGCGGTAGGCTTTCTCTTCCTCGTCGAAAACGTTATAGAAGATGATATTTCGCCCTCCGTCGAATTGGTATTGACCGAGGTTTGCCTGCTGAAAGCTCCAGCAGGTCGTTTCGAGCAATTTTGTGAAAATGCCGTTTTCCAGATAGCCGAACTCCATGACGTCGTTCCTCGTGTTCAGGATTCCGTCAAAGGGGATCCTGCACGCCAGATGGCGACGCTCATCGGGGCTGTAGGGCATAAGGTCATAGTAGCCGAAAAAGTAGTGTCCGTTTTCGGGCGAGAGGCTGCGCACGGGAACGAGATTGTTTCGTACGCCCTCAAATTGCATAGTAAAATCCATGAGTCATTCCACCTTGGCGAGGTATTCGATCTGCTCGGGGGTGAGAGCGTCGATCTTGCCGCCCAGCGAAGCCAGCTTGACGGTGGCCACGGCGAGATCGGTCTCACGCGGTACGCTATAAAGCTTGTTTTCAAGCTTACCCTTGTTTTTGACAAGGAATTCCAGGCTCTTGGCCTGAATGGCGAAGGACATATCCATGATCTCGGCAGGATGTCCGTTTCCGGCGGCGAGGTTGACAAGGCGTCCCTCGGCCAGAAGGTTGAGGATGCGGCCGTCCTTCATTTTGTAGCCGACGATGTTGGGCTTTCTTTGGAAGTGCTCAACCGAAAGCGCCTCCAGCTCGGGGCGGTTGATCTCCACGTCAAAGTGGCCGCTGTTGGCCAGCAGAACGCCGTCCTTCATAACCTCAAAGTGACGCTTCCGAATGACGTCGTTTGTGCCGGTGATGGTGATAAAGAGGTCACCGAGCGGTGCCGCCTCATCCATAGTCATCACGCGGTAGCCGTCCATAATGGCCTCGGTGGCCTTGATGGGATCGATCTCGGTGATGATGACGTTCGCGCCCATACCCGCAAGGCGCATAGCCGCGCCGCGTCCGCACCAGCCGTAGCCGGCGACCACGGCGGTCTTGCCCGCGATCATCAGATTGGTGCAGTTCATAATGCCGTCCAGCGTCGACTGACCCGTGCCGTAGCGGTTGTCAAACAGATGCTTGCAATCGGCGTCATTGACGTCGATCATCGGGAAACGGAGAAGTCCCTTCTCCTGACGCGCCTTCAGACGGTGGATGCCGGTGGTGGTCTCCTCACAACCGCCGATGAGATTCTTGCCCAGATCGCGGCACTCGCCGTGAAGCAGGGAGGTGAAGTCGCCGCCGTCATCAATGATGAGGTCGGGGCAGGGAGAGAGCGTAGCCTTCAGGTGCTCGGTGTACTCCTTTTCGTTTACGCCGTGTCTGGCGTAGACCGCAAAGCCGTCGGCGGCCAGCGCGGCAGCCACATCGTCCTGCGTGGAGAGGGGGTTGCAGCCCGTCATATAGACCTCGGCACCGCCTGCGCGGAGTACGTGACCGAGATAGGCGGTCTTGGCCTCCATATGAATGGACATGGAAATTTTCATTCCCTCAAAGGGCTTGGTTTTCTCAAACTCCTCGCGGATGCCGCCGAGCACCGGCATATAGGAACGCACCCAATCGATCTTATCTCTGCCCGAGGGGGCAAGGCGGATATCCTTAATATCGCTCATTTGAAACCTCTTTCTTTTGCTTTTTTATCTCCTTTATTTTATCACAGAGCGTGAAGGAAGTCAATCGCATTTTTATATTTTGTACTTTACAAACGCGGGGGAAAGGTGTATAATAATGCTGTTTCTATCATCATATCATTTTGAGGGGAGAAAAATCATGTTTAAAAAATACAAGACGATGCTGGCGCGTGAATTTAAGGGCTACAATGCCGGCGCGTTTGCCGGCGATCTTATGGCGGGTCTTACCGTCACGGCGGTGGCGCTTCCCTTGGCGCTGGCCTTTGGTGTGAGCTGTGGCGCGGATGCGGCGGCGGGTCTTATCACCGCGATCCTTGCCGGACTTGTCATCGGCGCGCTTTCGGGCGCATCCTTCCAGATCAGCGGCCCCACGGGAGCGATGTCGGTGGTTATCCTCGGCGTGATCGCGCAGTTTGGGCTGAAGGGGGTTTTTATTGTCAGCTTTTTGGCGGGCGCCTTGATCCTTATTTGCTCGTTTCTGAAGCTCGGACGCTTTGTCAGCATGATCCCGCGTCCGGTTATCACGGGCTTTACTGCGGGTATCGCGCTCACCATCGCGCTCGGACAGGTCGATAATTTTCTGGGCACTACCTCGGTGGGTGAGGGGGCGATTGCCAAGCTTGTGAGCGTTCTGACCGGCAAGGCGGGCGCACCCGATTTCCGTACCGTTCTCATTGGCGGCATCGTGATCCTTGTTATGCTGATCTGGCCGAAAAAATGGAACGCGCGTGTGCCCTCGTCGCTCGTGGGCATCATCGTGGCTACGGTGATCAACCTCATTCTCGGCTTTGACATTGCCACGGTGGGCGAGATCCCGAAAAAGCTGTTTTTGGATGTACGGCTTTCCTTTTCTGACATTGAGTGGAGCCATATCGGCGGTTATATTTCGCCTATCATCAGCATTGCGGCGCTCGGTATGATCGAGAGCCTGCTTTGCGGTGCGAGTGCCTCGCGCATGAAAAACGAGCCCTTTGACGCCGACCTTGAGCTGGCGGCGCAGGGCATCGGAAATATGATCATTCCGTTTTTTGGCGGCGTTCCCGCCACGGCGGCCATTGCGAGAACCAGCGTAGCCATCAAGTCGGGCGCGCGCACCCGTGTGTGCGGCATCGTTCACGCTCTCGGGCTTTTGGCCTCGATGTTCCTTCTGGGCGGCGTGATGGCGAAGCTTCCGCTGGCGGCGCTGGCGGGTGTGCTTCTTGTCACCGCTTGGCGTATGAACGAGTGGAGTGAGATCCGCTACATATTCTCGCATCGCTTCTGGGGTGCGATCGCTAAGTTCCTTTTGACCATGATCGCCACGATCGTGTTTGACCTTACCGTTGCCATTTTGCTTGGCGTCGGCTTCTCGATGCTTCTGTTTATTATCCGAAGTGCCAAGCTTTCGGTTGACCTTTCGGATGTGGACGAAAATGGAGACAGTCATCCCGATCACGTGATCGCGTATATCAGCGGCCCTATTTTCTTCGCCAACCTCGGCGGTCTTGATGAAAAGCTGGAGAAGGCGCGTGGGGATTGCAGTAGCCTGATCCTTTCCTTCCGCGGTGTGCCCGCGGTGGACACCAGCGGCGTGGAGGCCATCATCGAGGGGCTGGAGCGGCTGATCGGAGAGGGCGTTTCGGTTTCGGTTTGCGGTATGAACGAAACGGTGAGAAAAATGCTGGAGCGCGGCGGTCTTGCCGAGTGCGAGGGACTTGTGATCGAGTCCTCGCTGGATAAGATTCTGACCAAGTAAAAAACAAGAAAGGAGAAGGGCATGGAGATCCGAGAGGTGGCGTTTCCGTGTGACCCGAGAAGGTCACTTTGCTTAGCGCTGATTGCCGATCTGCACGACAGCGTGCCGGAGGGGCTTTGGGAGGCGCTCTTGGAGAAAAAGCCGAATGCCGTTCTTTTTACGGGTGACGTGGTGCACGGAAAGGGGCGGAGCGAGCAGGGCCTTCGCTTTTTGAAGGATTGCGCGTCTCGCTTTCTTACCTGCTGCTCCTTGGGCAATCACGAATTCAAATACGGTGCGGATTTTCGCGAGGACATTCGCAAAACCGGCGCCGTGCTTCTGGACGACGGCTACATAAAAACCGATGGGCTGGTGATCGGCGGTCTTACCACCGGCTTTGCGGGGACACCTCAGGGCACCTTTCGCAAAACGCCCATGCCGAACACCGATTGGCTGGACGGCTTTTGCGAACAAAAGGGCTACCGTATCCTGCTTTCGCATCACCCCGAATATTTTGATTTTTTGAAGAATTACGATATCGACCTGATCCTTTCGGGGCACGCGCACGGCGGTCAGTGGCGCATTTTCGGAGTTCCCGTCTTTGCGCCGGGACAGGGGATCTTCCCACGCTATACGAGCGGCTTTTACGGAGGCAAAATGTTTGTCAGCCGCGGCATTTCCAATCTCGCACCCGTGCCGCGCATCGGAAACAAGCCCGAGCTTGTATTTTTTGCAAGTGAATAAGCAAAGAGAACGGAGCCAATATGGCTCCGTTCTCTTCATATGTAAATTGAAGTTTAACGGTCTGGCTACGCTTGAACGAAGGTGGCGTGCAAACTAAGCCTCCCTCCGAGAGGGAGGGGGACCGCCTGTGGCGGTGGAAGGAGCCTGCGCGACTTCATTGTGCTTGCAGACTCTACTGCTGCGCGGGCTCCCTCAGTCGCCTAC
>CAJGDZ010000109.1 GCA_904502055.1 uncultured Clostridia bacterium
GCTGACGGGAAGCCTTGCGGCTTTCCGTCTAAAATGACGTGAAGTTTAAGCAGACCCATTCAGTAAAAGTTTAGGTCAAGCCTTTTTAAAGGCTTGCGCGGTCGAGGCGCGAAGCCTCGTCGCCCGTCGCAACGGGCGAAATTCCCCGACAAACTTCAATTTGCGAGATTTTCCTCCGTGTCCATTTCGCGGACAATGAGGAGGTATTTTTCGAGGATGCGTGTGAGGAGCTCGGGGGGATTTGCGGCCAGCTTTTTGTCGGCTTTTTGAAGGTTTACGTCTACCGAGATGCGTGAGGCGAGCGAGACCTTCAGGCAGCCGAAGATATCGGAAAGCTCAGACCAGACCTCAAGATCGAAGTGGGCAGGGTACAGGTGAACGATGTTACCCTCCTGTTCGATCTCATCGAGGCCGCAGGCAATGCCGACGCCGCGCAAAAGTGCGATGGCCAAGAGGTTTTTGGTGGGTCTTGGCATCTCGCCGAAGCGGTCGATCAGCTCGTCGGTAAGGTCATAGTAATCGTCGCGCGTGCGGATCATGGCGATACGCTTATACAGCGCCATACGCTGAGAGGCAAAGGGGACGTAGCTCTCGGGCAGGAGCGCGTCCAGGCGGAGTGAGATCTTGCACTCGGCCTCCTCCTTGGGCTTTTCGCCCTTTTCCTCGAGAATGGCCTCGTTTAAGAGCTTGATATACAGATCGTAGCCCACGGCGTCAAGGTGTCCGTGCTGCTTGGCTCCCAGAAGGTCGCCCGCGCCGCGCAGCTCGAGGTCGCGCATGGCGATCTTGAAGCCCGCACCGAACTCGGCGTAGTCGCGAATGGCCTCCAGGCGCTTTTCGGAGATCTCCGAGAGCGCCATGCTTTTGGGGTATGTGAAGTATGCGTAAGCGCGGCGCGAGGAGCGTCCCACGCGTCCTCTTAGCTGATGAAGCTGAGAGAGCCCCAGCCTGTGGGCGTTGTCCACGATCAGCGTGTTGGCGTTGGGGACGTCGATGCCGGTCTCAATGATGCTGGTGCTGACCAATATGTCGGTCTCGCCCGTAAGCATGGAGTTCCAGATATCCTCCAGCTCCTCCTTTTCCATCTTGCCGTGCGCCACGCGGATGTTGGCCTCGGGAAAGGCCTCGGAGATCTGTCTTGCGAGGGTGTTGATGGACTCGATGACGTTGTGCATATAAAAGACCTGACCGCCGCGCCTGAGCTCCCGACGGATGGCCTCAAAGAGGATCATTTCGTCATCCTCGAGCACATAGGTCTGCACGGGAAGTCGGTCGCAGGGCGCCTCGTCCAGCACCGAAATGTCGCGGATGCCGCCCATAGCCATGTTGAGTGTTCGCGGAATGGGCGTTGCCGTCAGCGTCAGCACGTCCACGTTGCCGGCAACCTGTTTGATCTTTTCCTTTTGTGCCACGCCGAAGCGTTGCTCCTCGTCGATGATGAGGAGTCCGAGGTTTTTAAAGGAGATATCGTCCGAGAGCAGGCGGTGTGTGCCGATGATAAAGTCGGTCTCGCCGCGCGCCAGTCGCCGCACCGCCGTGGCGATCTGCTTGGGTGTGCGGAAACGCGAGATCATATCCACCTCCACGCCAAACGCGCGCATACGGCTGAGCGCCGTGCGGTAGTGCTGAAGCGCGAGAATGGTGGTGGGAACGAGAAGCGCGACCTGCTTGCCGCCGAGCACCGCCTTGTAAGCGGCTCTAAAGGCGACCTCGGTCTTTCCGTAGCCCACGTCGCCGCAAAGCAGACGGTCCATCGGGGTGGGCTTTTCCATATCCTCCTTGATGTCGGCGATGGCGTCGAGCTGTGCCGAGGTCTCGTCGTACTCAAAGGAGCTTTCAAAGTCTGCCTGCATATCGTCGTACACGGGGAAGGCAAAGCCTTCGCGGCGCATACGCTCGGCGTAAAGCTTGATCAGATCCTTGGCGATGTCCTTGACCGCCGCCTTGGTCTTGGATTTTGCGCGTCCCCATTCGGCACCGCCGAATTTGGACAGACGAACGATGCCGTCCTCCGAGCGTGCGCCGATGTATTTGGACACCAGATCCATTTTTTCGACGGGCAAGAAGAGCTTGTCGCTGCCCGCGTAGCGAATGTTGATATAATCGTGTGAAACGCCGTCCACCGTCAGCTTTTCCAGGCCCTCGTAGATGCCGATTCCGTAGTTTTCGTGCACCACGTAATCGCCGATCTCAAGGTCGGCGGCCGACAGAATGGCCTGCGTGCCGCTCTTTTTGCGGCGTGCGGTCTTAAGGCGTCCCGACGCGGTGCTTGCGCTGACCTTACTGTCGGGGCAGAGCGAATAGAGCGCGATGCGGGGCGAGGGAAGCTCATAGCCGCGCAGAAATTCCCGCCACTTGACCAAAACCGTGCCCACGGGCAGTGTTTTGGCGGTGAAGGGCTCGGTGTCGGTCTCGATGGCGGCGCGGAAGCCCTTTTCCTTAAGGAGACCGCCGATGTTCTTGGCCGAGGTCTCGTTTTCGGTAATGACCACAGTCTTAAAGCCGCTTCGGATGGCGTTTTCAAGATCCTCCTGCAGAAGATCGAATTTTTCGTCATAGGTGACCAAGTGCTTAGTGCGGAAGGTGAACAGGCCGCCCAGGCGCTCGCCCGACGAGGCGGCGTTCAGGGCATCCAGGCGCACCGTGACCGCGGCGGCCGCAAAGCTGTGGAAGCGTGCGGTCGGAAAGGCGTATTCGGCGTGCTTGGGGGCAATGGTGCCGCTGAGAAGCAGGTCGGTGACGGTCTGTCCCAGCGCCGCCTCGGTGCTCGCAAGGCGCTCGCCGATGGCCGCGTGGGATTGCAGGATCAAAAGCGGACGCTCGCCAAAATAGTCAAGCAGGCAAGCACGCTCGGGGTAAACCAGAGAGATGTATTTGTCGATAAAACGCAGGTCAAAGTCCCCGTTTTCAAGGCAGGTGTCTACGGCTTCCAGCTCCTTTTCCAGCTCCGCGGCCGCGCCCTCGGTCTTGGCGCGTTTTTGCTGTGCCGCAATGGCCTCGCGAATGGAGAGAAGACTGTCGCGGTCAGCCAGCACCTCGTGCGCGGGCGGGAAGGAGAGTCCGTCCAGGTTTTTGAGAAAGCGCTGGGTCTCGGGCTCAAACGGGCCGATTCGGTCGATCTCGTCGCCAAACAGCTCAATGCGGAAGGGGGTGGGCTTTTGAGCCATCTCCTCGTCGCCCATCGCGTCAAACGTGGGCGGAAAGACGTCGAGAATGCCGCCGCGAATGGCAAACTGTCCCATACCGTCCACCATATTCACACGGGCATAGCCTGCCTCCATAAGACGCCGCGCGTACTCCGTCAGATCCACGCGCGTGTCGAAGTCCAGGCGGAAGGTCGCCGTCTCAAGGCGCGCCCTCGGAATGGTGTATCCCAGGGCGGCGTCGGGGGTGGTGACCACCGCGTCAAGGCTTCCCGCAAGCAGACGGGAAAGCACGCGAAGCCTCTCATGCTCGTAGTCATGGGAGGCTGTGATGTCGTATAGATTGAGATCGCGCACACCAAAGACCGCTGAGGCAATGCCAAAGCGCTCCAGCATTTCGCTTGTGCGCGCGCATTCCTTGTCGGAGGCGCACACGATCAGGGCCGTACCGCCGCGCTCGTGCCGTATGTCCTCAATGAGGCAGACGAGAGCCGCGTCACGCGCACCGTCGCACAGACCGCCCACCGCAATGGGCAGGGGCTTTGGAATGGTGAAGTCCAAAAGCGCGGTGTTCCGAAGCTGGCCGTACTCCTTGTCAAGACGCAGCGCGTCCGTTAAGATGCTCATGCCTTGTCCTCGCTCCTGGCGTTGCACAGGCGGACAGCCGCATCGCTGTCGCCCGCAAGGTAGCGAAGCATGGCCTCAAAGGCCGGCTCAAAGCGAGCAAAGAGAAGCTTTTGCTCGTCCTTATTGAACTCCGAAAGCACCCAGTCGGCCATGTCGTAGTCGGGGTGGGGCTTGGCACCCACGCCAAAGCGGATGCGCGGGAAGTCCTCGGTGCCCATCTCCCGAATGATCGAGCGAAGGCCCTTCTGTCCGCCGTCGCTGCCCTTCAGGCGCAGGCGCGAGCGACCGACGTCCAGCGAGACGTCGTCCGAAAAAACCAGAATGTTCGACGGGTCGATCTTATAGAATGCCGCCGCCTCGCGTACGGCAAGGCCGGAATTGTTCATCAGGGTTTGCGGCTTTAAAAGCAGAACTCGCTTGTCGCCCAGCGTTGCCTCGCCGCAAAGCGACTTGAACTTGACGCGGTCGATGCTCGCGCCCGCACGCTGAGCCAGATAGTCCATCATCAGAAAGCCCGCGTTGTGGCGCGTGTTGTAATATTTGTCGCCCGGGTTGCCGAGACCCACGATGAGGTGAGTGATCGGCGCATTCGGCGTCTCCTTCTTGGCGGAAATCTCCTTGAAAATGTCAAAAATATTTGCCATATCTATTTCCTTTTCTGTTGTTTGCTAAGTTGAAGTTTATCGGTCTGCTTTTGTTTGCAAGGGAAACGTGCCTCCGGCGGGGAACTTTTTGAAAAAAGTTCCACAAAAACTTTTGCTGAATGGGTCTGCACAAACTACACGTCATTTTGTGCCGCAAGCCTCGATGCGGAAAAGAGAGCGAGCTCTCTTTGTCCGCTTCGTGACTTGTGGCATACATGTTCTTCACGCTTTAGCGTGAAGAACCAAAATGACTTGAAAAACCTTTTTCGGCATTGCTTTTGCAGACTTTATTGTGTGAAAAAGTTTCTTTTTCCCAAAAGTTTTTGGGGGTCGTAGGGGGCTTTTTTCAAAAAGCCCCCTACACGTCTCCCCTTACCGATAAATCAAAATTTGAAGTTTTGTTTTTTAAAGATGGGGTAGAGGACCTGCCAAAGAATGAGGGAGGTCAGGATACCGCCGGCGGCCTGAAGGAGGTTGCCGGTGACGGCGGGCAGGGCACCGCCGATGCCGTAGAGTGCCCACTCGTAAAGAAAATAGCCAAGGACCATAAGCGCCTCTGCGAGAAGGGCGGACAGTATACGGCGCAGGGGAGAGGTGTTTTTTCGGAACAGAAGTGCGGCAACAAGTGCCATTGCCCCCTTGATAACAAAGGTGGCGGGGATGTAGACAGGGTAGCCGGCGGCGAGGTCGGCAAGGGCACTTCCAAGGCCTGCCGAAAGGAAGGCGTAAAGGGGGTTTAGCAGCCAACCGCTAAGCAGGACGAAGCAGTCGCCCAGATGTATGTAGCCGTTCAGAAAGGGGATCTTCAAAAACAGTGTGGCGCAAAAGGCGAGCGCTGCCAAAAGTGCCGATGCGGTCAAACGGTGGATTTTTTCTCTTTTCATACAGAACCTCTTTTCGTGCAGAACTTCAAAAAGCCGCCAAAAAGGCGGATGGTGAAGTAGATATATATTCTTTATCTTGTATTATATTGTTTTTTTGACGTTTTGTCAACAAGCGAAAAAAGGCTTATTCGTCTGTTCACAAAAAATTTACAAAGTTTTGGGGGCGAATTTGTTAAAAGTATAGCAAAACAGGAAAAAATATGGTATAATATTTTGCGCCGAATTTTAGGGAGGCGATTTTTTGTCGCAGAATTCGGCAAGTTAAAAGGGAAATCTAATAATTTATGGAGGTTATAACACATGGCAAAGAAGTATTGTTATCTCTTCTCCGAGGGTAACGCATCTATGCGTGAGATCCTTGGTGGTAAGGGAGCTAACCTTGCAGAGATGACCCACATTGGTCTTCCTGTTCCCCAGGGCTTCACTATTTCTACAGAAGCCTGCACCCAGTACTATGAGGACGGCCGTCAGATCAACGATGACATCATGGCTGAAATCATGGAATACATTGTAAAGATGGAAGGCGTTACCGGCAAGAAGTTCGGTGACCTTGAAAATCCCC
>CAJGDZ010000110.1 GCA_904502055.1 uncultured Clostridia bacterium
CCTTCTCACGCGTGAGAAGGTCTCGGGCGCGCGAGGTCAGCAAGCCGAAAAGAGAGCAAGCTCTCTTTGTCGGATTGCCGACCTTGCGCTGACGGGAAGCCTTGCGGCTTTCCGTCTAAAATGACGTAAAGTTTAAGCGAACCAATGCAGTGAGAGTTTAGGTCAAGCCTTTTTAAAGGCTTGCGCGGTCGAGGCGCGAAGCCTCGTCGCCCGTCGCAACGGGCGAAACTCCCCGACAAACTTCAATTAAAAAAACAGGCGGCCGTGCGGCCGCCTGTTTGCGGATATTCAGGAAATGGGCTCGCCGCGCCACAGGCGCATCGCGTAGTCGACCGTGGTATCTACGGCGGTTGTCAGCACGTAGAATTCGCCGCCGCCGTTGATGGTGAGGTAAGACTCGGTCTCGCCCAGCTCATAGAAGGCGTAGACGTTGTCGATACCGGGGGTCTTATCGGTGGGCTTGGTCTTAACGCGGAAGCTGAGCTGACGCTTGTCGGCGTTTGCGGAGAGGGCGTCCAGCTCCTCGCGTGTGCGGTCGGCCTCGTCAAAGAGAACGCCGTACAGCATATGGCGGTAAAGCTCCTTGAACTGTGCAACGCTTACACGCCGTACCTCGTCGCCCATCCGGGCGGTGATGGTCTCCACGTCGTCCTTACCGACCGTGAAGTCCAGGGTGATCTTGCCTTGGGGGGACTCAATTTCCATTTGCTCGAGCAGCATAATGTTGATATGGAAGTAAAATTCCTCCACCCAGTCGATCTTGTCCCAGCCCATAAAGGGAAGGGAGGCCGCGCCGACCTCCAAGAGGAAGTCCAGCGCGCGAAGCGGCAGATAGGTCTTTCCGTCCTCGCTGATCTCCACCTCGGGGTGCACGTAGTAGGTGCCGCGCTCGGTGATGGGGCTAAACCAGAAGCGGTTGCGGAGCTGATAGGTCTTGCCGCTCTCAGTGACCGTGAAATCGTAGGACAAAAGCTTTTGCGGCTTATCCAGACCGTGATCGGCCAGCGCCCTATCGGTGACGCCCAGCTTAACGACACGGGCGTTTTCAAGGTTGGCCAGCTTTTCCATCGTTGAGGTGACCGCCACCGATTCGGGGACGTACCCCAGCAGCTCCTCGTCGATCATTTTGTAGGACTGCGTCTGATATTCGGTGTTTTCGCGCTCCTCATAGGGCCAGAAGGTCAGCGCGGTCACCGGTGAAGCCGTGGGCGTGCCGTCCTCGGCGTAGGTGTAGTCAAACACGCGGAAATTCTTGACCTCGGGATAGTTGTTGGCGTTGGTGCCGTATGCCAGAAGCGGCGTGATATAGGACTCGATGGGCTCCAGCAGCATGGAGTAGTAGCCGTTGATGATATATACCGTGTTTCGTCCGGCAAACTGCGCGTAGTAGCCGTTGCCCGACACGATGGGGTTGCCGATGTGGACGGTGTAGACCTTGCCTGCCAGCGAGGTGACGGTGACGGTGGCCTTCGGCTTGTCCAGACCGTACTCGGCAAGCCCGTATTTCGCGACGGTCTTGGCCGAAAAGCGTCCGTTTTCCATAACCACCATACTGCCGCAAAGGCTGGCAAGGTAGGCAAAGCTGTTCTGATCGTAGGCGACCGTCTCAAAGCCGTCCAGCACCATTTTGCTGTCCTTGCGTTCAAAGGTGTAGCTGCTGTGTTCATTGGTGACGCGCAGGGTCTTTATGGCCGCGCTCTCGACGGTGGGGAAGATGAGCAGGCGGTTGTACTGCGAGACCGACTCGCCGTCATCGGTGTCCACCGCGGCGTAGACCTGAGCCTTGCCGGCGGCCGAGACCGAGACCCAGGTGCCGAGGTCGGTCACAAAATATTCCTTGCCGTCCTCAATGACGGTGTCCAGCATATAGCCGTCGGCGGTGAACAGTGCGTACGCGCCGCCCTCTCGCTTGACCTTGTAAAGCGTGCCGTCGGTGTCGGTAAAGTCAAAGATCGAGACCAGGTAATTCACCGTGACGAGCGCGGCGATCAGAAGCACGATGGCGCACGCGATCACGATCACGGTCTTTTTCTGGCGTCCTGCCAGCGTTTTGCTTGCGCTCATTTATTTTTTCTCCTTACGATGACGTAAAGCCCGACCGCCGAGAACAGTACCACGGGAAGCGCGGTCAACCAAGCGGTGAAGCGGTTGGCGCGCTCCTGGGTCAGCGAATCGATGGTGAGATCGGCGAAGGGGATATAGGGCACGTACGAGGGCACGGCATCCTTACCCATCTGGTAGAAGGCCTGCATAAGCACCTCGCTGTTGCCGTAAACGTCGGAATTCAGAATGGCCTCGGTGGCAAAGTCGGCCGAGCCGCACGCAAGCACGTAGGAGCTCTGGTCAGCAAAGAACCAGCCGTTGTTGTCCTCCTGCACCTGACGGGGCTGAATGGACAGCATCATAAGACCGAAGGTGTTGTTGGCGTCGGCCGCGGCGACCTCACGTCCGCCGGCCAAGGCCTTGGCCTCGGTGCTCGAGGACATCACGCGGAACACCTGTCTGGTTTCGGCGCCCAGCGTCTTGTAAGCGTAGGAGAAGGCCTCGCCGCTGTCCTCGTCGACCACGGTTGCCACGTCATAGGCATCGGCAAACGAAAGCGACATGGCGTTCTTGAAGACCGTTTTTTGGGGAACCGGCATTTTGCGGAGCTCGCTTGTGAGCGACGAGCCCATGCCGTATTTTTCGTACTGCGCAAAGAAGGTGTGACCGTTTGCGGTCAGCGAGTTCTTGGCGTTCTCGGCAATGACGTAGGACTCGCCCTCCTCGGTGCGGTCAAACGCAATGCCCCATTGCGCGAGATACTTCTCAATGTTGGGGAGCGTGGGGCACTCGGGGGACATAATGACCATCAGCGAGTGGTTGTCGGTAGCCAAAAACTCGTCGATGATGGCGATCTCGGAGACGTCCGAAATGCCGTCGTCGGTCGAGCGGAAGTCGGTGGTGGGCTGGTAGGACACCAGCATACGGCAGGCCTCGGGAATGCCGTCGTTCACAAGGTCGGAGATGATCTCGATCTTGTAGCCCGCCTGCTCAAAGAGGTAGCCGAGCGAGGGATCCTTGTAGGTCTCGCCGTGTCCCATCAGGATGCCGACCACGGGCTTCTGAACCTGTGTGACGGCCAGGATGGCGGACGAGAAGCGCTTGTCGCCGCAATAAGCGAAGGGCGAGGTCGCGCCCGAGGAGATCATAAAGAAGTCCTCCACGTTATATACGCGGTACTCGTCGCCGCTTCCCGCCACAATGACGTCGGTATTGATGAACGCGGTGTTCACCGAGGTCTTGTAGGGGTTGAGCGCGGACGGGTTCTGATAAATGTCAAGATATTCGACCGAAATGCGGTCGGGGTAGTGCGCCTGAAGCTCAAGCGCGGTGGTCAGCACGTACTTGCTGTACGAGCCGCCCATCAGGTTGTCGTAGGCGTCGCAGAACTTGATGGTGACGCGCGATTTTTCGCCCTCTGCCGCCTCGCGCTCGGTGAGCGAGGCAAAGGTCTCGTCCAAAAGCGTAAAGCAGGGGTCGGAAACGGTGAACATACTCTCCTTGGTCATATCGATGTACCAAAGGTATTTGCCGGCCAGTGCGGTGATGATGACGTTGGCCAGAAGAACGGCCGCGATCAAAAGAACGGTGATGGCCACCGACATGCTTCCGTAGCGGAAGCGGCGGGTGCGTGTAAAGCTTGCTCTGTTCATTTGGCTCCTCCTTTCTTAACCCCAGCGTCTCTTCTCGTACACGCGTACCGTGAGGAACACGAATACGAAGGTGAGCGAGAGGTAGTAGAAGAGTGCCGCAAAGTCGAATTTGCCGATGAAGAAGTTGTTAAAGCGGCTGAGGACCGAGATCCAGTCGATCACGCTTCTCACGGCAAAGCTGCCAATGAGGCGCGTGCCCTCGGCATCGCTTCCGATCTGGTTGACAAAGCTGAGCACCACCATCAGCACCACAACGCCGATGGTCGAGACCGCGGCGGCCAGCTGGCTTTCGGTGAGTGCCGAGATAAAGATGCCGATCGCGATAAACACCGCGCCGATGAGCACCACGCCGATCAGCGCGCCCACGATCTGCGAGCCGACGGGGCCGATGTTGGCCGCCTGTGCCGCGTACTGCGCCGCCGCCTTTTCCTCGCCCGCTACCGAAAGCAGCGGAATGAGGTTGATGCAGGAGAGCAGGACCGAGCCGGCGAACATGGTGAGCGCGGCGAGATATTTGCCCAGCACCATACCCGGGATGGATATGGGGGCGGTCAAAAGCAGCTGCTCGGTGCGCATCTTACGCTCCTCGGCAAAGGAGCGCATGGTCAGAAGCGGAATGAGGATGGCAAAGGCGAAGATCATATAGTAGAAGTAAGGCGAGAGATCGTAGCTATTTGCGTGGAAGGTGGTGTAGCAGAACACCAGCGCCGAAAGAGCCAGAAAGACGCCCATATAAATGTAACCGATGGGGCCCGTAAAGTACGCCCGCATCTCTTTTTTGTAAATGGCCAGCATCTTTTTCCTCCTTACTTGCTCTCAAGGTTTTCCGAGGTCTTGCGGAGCATTTCGCTCGCAAGCTCCTTCTCAATTGCGCCCTTGGTGCCTGCCGTGATTTCCTTGCCGCGGCGCTTGGCCGAGGGACGCGTGGGCTTGCTTGTGGTGTCCACGATGGTAATGAAAATGTCCTCAAGGCTCATGCCCAGCGCCTCAAGTCCCACGATCGCCCAGCCGCGGGCGGCCATCGTGAAGAACAGATTTTTGCGAATGTCCGCGCCCGCCTTGCACTCCACAAGGTAGGCGTAGGCGTCACCGTCGCGCTCGGCGAGCACCTCGGCGTAGACCACGCCGGGGATCTCCTTCAGCGCCGTGAGCACCTCGGCCTTTTGGCCGCAGATCTTGATCGAAAGGCGTCTGCCTGCCTGCACCGCGTGCGCGAGGTTTTCGGCCTGCTCGTTCGCCACAAGGCGACCCTTGTTGACAATGAGGATACGGTCACACACCGCCTGCACCTCGCCGAGAATGTGGGTGGAGAGGATGACGGTGTGATCCTTGCCGAGCGTGCGGATGAGATTGCGGATCTCGATGATCTGCTTGGGGTCAAGGCCTACCGTCGGCTCGTCGAAGATGATGACCTTGGGGTTGCCCACAAGCGCTTGCGCGATGCCCACTCTCTGGCGGTAGCCCTTGGAGAGGTGACCGATGAGGCGCCCACGCACGTCGGCGATCTTGACCACGTCACACACCTCGCTCAGATGCTTCTCGCGGTTTAAGGTACAGCCCTTGAGCTCGTAAGTAAAGTTCAGATACTCGTCTACCGTCATATCCGGATAGAGCGGCGGCTGCTCCGGCAGGTAGCCCACCAGCTTTTTGGCCTTCAGTGGCTCATCCAGCACGCTGTGCCCGCCGATCTCCACAACGCCCGAGGTGGCGGAGAGATAGCCGGTCAGAATGTTCATCATGGTGCTCTTTCCGGCGCCGTTCGGACCCAAAAGTCCCACGATCTCGCCCGCTTCGATCTCGAAGCTGACGTCGTCGACCGCCGAAAGATTGCCGTAATTTTTTACAAGATGCTCGATCTTTATCATAAAAACGATCCTTTCCGTGTAAATATCGTATTATTATACCACGTATTTATAACCATTTTGTGAACATAAGGTGTGTGTTTGGGGAGAATTGAAAATTGAAGTTTGTCGGGGTGTTTAAGTTTGCAAAGGGGAACGTGCCTCCGGCGGGGAACTTTTTGAAAAAAGTTCCACAAAAACTTTTGCTGAATGGGTCTGCACAAACTTCACGTCATTTTGTGCCGCAAGCCTCGATGCGGAAAAGAGAGCGAGCTCTCTTTGTC
>CAJGDZ010000111.1 GCA_904502055.1 uncultured Clostridia bacterium
ATAAGATCCACGAGGTGGAATATTTGCTTCGCCAGTCCGATACGCACACGCTGATCATTACCGAGGGCGCTAAGGACTGTCATTACGGAAAGATCATTGCCGAGCTTTGCCCCGAGCTTGCCACCTTAAAGCCGGGCAAGCCCCTGCATACGCGCCGTTTGCCGTTCCTGAGAAACGTCATTACCGTGGGCTTCCGTCAGAAGGGATGTCTGGAGTGGAACGATTGCTTTGCCTTGGCTGAGCGTGTTCCTCTTGAGGAGGTCTACCGTATGGCGGCGGCGGTCGACAAGGATGACGTTTGTAATATGCAGTATACCTCGGGTACCACCGGCTTCCCCAAGGGTGTTATGCTTACACATTATAACGTTGTTAACAACGGAAAATATATCGGCGACCATATGGATCTGTCCACCGCGGACCGTATGATGATCCAGGTGCCGATGTTCCATTGCTTCGGTATGGTGCTTTCGATGACGGCGTCGATGACGCACGGCGCAACCATGCTTCCTCTGCCGTATTTCTCCCCGAAGCCCGCGCTTGCCTGCATTCACAATGAGCACATCACCGCTTTCAACGGCGTGCCGACTATGTTCATTGCCATGATGCAGCACGAGGACTTTGAAAAGACCGATTTCTCCCATATGCGAATCGGTATTATGGCAGGCGCAAACTGCCCGGCGGACCTTATGAAGGAAGCGGCAAGAGGCCGCATGCAGATGAAGGAGATCGTTTCGGTTTACGGACAGACCGAGGCTTCGCCCGGCTGTACCATGAGCAGCTACTACGATTCGCTTGAGGTACGCACCGAAACGGTGGGAAGTGCGTTTGCCAACGTGGAGTGTAAGATCGTCGATCCCGAGACCGGCGAGGAGTGTCCCGACGGTGTCAACGGCGAGTTTGTGGCGCGTGGCTACAACATTATGAAGGGTTACTATAAGATGCCGATGGCGACCGCAGCCGCCATTGACGCACAGGGCTGGCTTCACACGGGTGACCTTGCCTGCCGCACACCCGAGGGCAATTACCTTATCACCGGCCGCCTTAAGGACATGATCATTCGCGGCGGTGAGAACATCTACCCCAAGGAGATCGAGGAATTTATCTACACCTGCCCGAAGGTGCGTGACGTACAGGTCATCGGTGTTCCCGATGAAAAGTACGGCGAGGAGATTATGGCTTGCATCATCCTCAAGGAAGGCGAGACCATGACCGAGCAGGAGATGAAGGACTTTGTGGCGGCCAGCATGGCGCGCCATAAGGTGCCGCGCTACATCGACTTTGTGGATTCCTTCCCGATGAATGCTGCCGGTAAGATCCTTAAATACAAGATGCGCGAGAATGCGGTCGAAAAGCTGGGCATCAAGGTAAAGAAATAAACCCAAAAGGACGAAGCGGTGCTTCGTCCTTTTCTGTTGACAAATTTTTCTTTGAATGGTATAATAAAACATCCGGAAAAAGAGGTGGAAACATGATTCGCTTTGTGGAACAAAAGGATATTCGGTCGCTGACGGCGATCTATAATTATTACATTGAAAATACGACCGCCACGCTGGAGCTGGAGGTGCTTACCGAGGAGAGCTTTCGCGCGCGTGTGGAAAAGATCCGCGAGCGTTTTCCGTATCTTGTGTATGAGCAAAACGGTGAAATTCTCGGCTACGCGTATTTAAACGACTTCAATGAGCGCGGCGGCTACCGCTTTACCGCTGACCTTTCGTTGTACGTGGCGCACGGGGCACGTGGGAAAGGAATTGGTCGGGCACTATATGAGGCAATCGAACCGATGGCGAAGGAAAGGGGCCTGTGCAACATCATTTCCCTTATCACCTCGGAGAACGAGGCAAGTCTTGCCTTTCACAAGGCGCTGGGCTTTGAGCGCGTGGCCCAAATTGACAACATTGCTCACAAATTTGACCGCTGGATCGGGCTTTGCTATTGCATCAAGAGAATATAAAAAGCTTGGAGCAGGATTTCCTGCTCCAAGCTTTTTGCTTATTTGTCCTTTTTGGAATTCTTGATAACCAGCTTGGAAAGCGCGATCAGCGCGATCACGTTGGGAAGAACCATCAGGTAGTTGAAGAAGTCGGTCAGCTCCCAAACAAGGTCGTTCTTGAGGATCGAGCCAAGGAAGATAAAGCCGATGGCCACGATCGAGTAGATCAGAACGGCGATCTTCTGCTTCTTACCGGCCATATACTGAACGTTCAGCTTGCCAAAGAAGTTCCAGCTGAGGATCGTGGAGAACGCGAAGAACAGCAAGCAGATCGCCACGAAGATGTTACCGAAGCTACCCCAGTTCGGGAAGGCCGACGTAACTGCCATCTGCATAGCGTTGGTCTTGCTGATGCCAAACAGAGCCTTGGCGCCCTCATAAGCGACGGGAGAGCCGAGAGATCCGTTCAGAACGCCGTCACCTGCATACAGGCAGGAGATAACGACGAGAGCGGTCATGGTAAGAACCACAAAGGTGTCGATGAACACGCCGATCATAGCGGCAACACCCTGGTCATGAGGCTTTGCCACGTTTGCCTGTGCGTGTGCGTGAGGTGTAGAACCCATACCGGCCTCATTCGAGAACAGTCCGCGCTTAGCACCCTGGCTGATTGCGGTCTTAAGTGCGTAACCGATACCACCACCGATGATAGCCGAGGGAGTAAAGGCGAACTTGAAGATCATGCCAATGGTCTCGGGGATGTACTGAATACGGAGAATGAGGACCACAAGGCCGCCCACAAGGAAGAAGCCTGCCATAACGGGAACCAGCTTCTCGGTGACGGAGGCGATTCTCTGAATACCGCCGATGAAGATGAAGGCGGCAATAGCGGCAACGATAAGGCCGATCACCCAAACCGGAATGCCAAAGGCGGTGTTGCAGGACTCTGCGATGGAGTTGGACTGTACCATCGAGCCCATAAAGCCAAGTGCCAGCGTTGCGGCAATGCCAAAGAACCAGGTGAGGAATTTGCCGAAGCCGTTGGGAAATGCTTTCATAATGTAGTAAACGGGACCGCCGCGCACCTCGCCGTTTTCGTCGACCTCACGGGTCTCCTGAGCGAGTACAGCCTCGGCGTAGATGGTAGCCATGCCCAGGAAGGCAATGATCCACATCCAGAAGATGGCACCGGGACCGCCGATAAGGATAGCACCCGAGGCACCGACGATGTTACCGGTACCGACCTGTGCCGCGATGGCCGTAGCCAATGCCTGGAAGGAGGAAAGGCCGCCTGCCTGCTTTCCGCCGCGAAGCTTGAAGTTTCCAAAGACCTTCTTCATGCCTTCGCCAAAGCAGCGAACCTGCACGAACTTTGTCTTGATGGTGAACCACAGACCCGTGCCGATCAAGAGAATGATCAGCAGATAGTCTGCCAGGTATCCGTTAAGCTTGGATACGATGTTAAGTAAGGTTTCCTGCATAAAAATATGCCTCCCAAAAAATATTTTTGAAAACAAAAAGAGCCAAACAGACTTGGCTCCGAAAAAACAAGAGAAGCGCCGTTTTCAGCGCAGAAAATCTTTTGTTTTCCTCCGTCCTTTTGCCTGAGAGATTTGGCGGCAAGCCGCCTTGCACCTTCGGCACCCAATTTGATGGACTTCTCCGGAGCGCTATCGGTATACAGTCTCACCTTACGGTACCTGAGAGCGTTACTCCTTCGGCGGCTTTCGCCTTTTCCTGCATACTTCCTTTAGCATATATTTGTTTTACGAACGGTATTATACTACATTTCTTGACAAATTACAAGCCCTTTTTAAAAAATAATTCATAAAAATTCAAAAAAAAGGCAAGAAAATACAAGAGGGATATGTTATAATATAAAAAATGACTTTTTCAGGGGGCGATAAACGGTGGCGTTCGTGGGAGCCAAACGGCACGAGCTGGATATGACCCGGGGGAATATCGCGGGCAATTTGATACGCTTTGCCTTTCCGCTTTTGCTGGGCAATCTGTTTCAGCAGCTCTACAATATGGTCGACACGTGGGTGATCGGTCAGTGGGGACTTGAGGCGGAATACTCGGCCGTGGGTACGGTCGGCCCGATCATCAATATGCTGATCGGCCTTTTTGTAGGCCTTTCCGGTGGCGCGGGCGTAGTGATCTCCACCTACTTCGGCGCCGGCAACACCAAAAAGGTACACGATGCGGTACACACGTCGATCGTGATGACGTTGGTGCTTTCGGTTTTGTTTACGGTTCTTGGTATTGCCCTCACACCGGTGATGCTGGATCTTATGCTTCAATCCAAGGTTGAAAACAGCGCGCTTTTGCCGTATGCCACCACGTATCTGACCATCTATTTTGCCGGCGTGTCGGGGCTTCTCGTTTACAATATGGGCTCGGGCATTCTCCGTGCTGTGGGTGACTCCAAGCGTCCCTTTTATTTCCTTGTGGTTTCGGCCGTCCTCAACATTGTATTGGACATTGTTTTTGTTGTGGGCTTCCGTATGGGCGTGGCGGGCGTTGCCTTGGCAACGGTGCTTGCTCAGCTTGTTTCAGCGACTCTTACGGTGATCGTGCTTCTGAGAACCGACTCCTGCGTCAAGCTGATCCTGAAGGATCTTCGTGTGGATTTTCCTATGCTGGGCAAGATCGTAAGAATCGGAATTCCGACGGCGCTCCAGCTGGCCATTACCGCGTTTTCCAACGTTTTTGTGCAATCGTATATCGGAAACATCAATCCGATCTCCCATCAAACCGAGCATCTGGGGGCCTGGACGACCTATGCCAAGCTCGATCAGATCATGTTTTTGCCGCCGCAGTCCCTGTCGGTTGCCGTTATGACCTTTGTCGGACAAAACCTCGGAAAGGGCGACGTGGCCAGAGCAAAGAAGGGCGCGGGTATCGCCTATCTTCAGTCCTCGGCCATTACCGCGGTGATCATGATTCCACTGATGGTCTTTGCACCGCAGCTTTCCGGCTTCTTTAACGATTCGCCGCTTGTGGTGGAGTACGCCACCATCCTTCTTCGGACGCTCACGCCGTTCTATTTGATCTGTAGTGTAAACCAGATCTTCTCGGGCGCGCTCCGTGGAGCGGGCAATACGCGTGCGCCGATGATCAATATGCTGGTCGCCTTCGTGCTGTTCCGTCAGATCTATCTGTTTGTGATGACCAATTACATCTCCAACGATCTGATCCCCGTAGCTATGAGTTATCCGGCGGGCTGGGTTCTTTGCTGTGTCCTGACGTTGATCTCGTATTTCTTCTTCCGATTTGATAAATCCAGGGTTATGGAAAAATAAAAAAACGCTCGTGCCTCGGCACGAGCGTTTTTTTATTCATGAAAGGACTGCATATGAAGAAGCTGAAAGTATTTTACAAGATGCTGGATTAAATCCAGATGAATATTCGTTGGATGAATATCTACATAATGTTCTTTTGGCCAATCCGATGCCAAAAGAAAACCACAAAACATGTTTACAGCTTCTTTCAAATGCTTGCAGGTGCATTATTAGACAGGATGAATATGGAAGAATTATTATTAGAGCTAATTTTGCAAATATTATTGATTCTGACAACGTAGATGTATTTACAAATGGACATACAAAATGGAGTGATCCAAGAAATATAATTAAAGGTAGTAATGTAGTATATGCTGATTTAACAAGTGATTTTCTAAAAGCTGATGGAAAAATGTATTTCTTGCCGGAAGATGAAAATTATCTTGATGCAGGATATGTATATATCTTTGCCACATATTCAAACGGCTTCTCGCATTTCTCTTTAATCATGGATTTTGCGGCTTCCAATGTATCGATCATCTCATCATACATAACATACTCATCA
>CAJGDZ010000112.1 GCA_904502055.1 uncultured Clostridia bacterium
CAGCAGACAATATCTCACCGATAAACTTCAATTTACAGAAGAGGCGGTTGCCAAAGCAACCGCCTTTTGTTTTTTTGCTTATTTTACAACTGTAAATTTGGGATAACCGCCGATGTTTTGTTCGCCGCTGTAGATCAGCGTTGCACCGTTGCCGTACAGCCTTTCACCGCTTGGCGAAACCACGTACGCGGAGATCACGATCTCGATGGTTCCCTCATCGACCGTCAGCCCCGTCACCGTAGCAAGTGCCGCGTACGTATAGCCGAGCTGCTCCTTCACGGAATACAGCGTATCGCCGCCGTAAAGCGAGGCATAGACCTTGGTCGTGGTATCCGAAAGCGTTCTGGTTCCGCTCGCTGTGGTAACCGTAATGTCATAGCCAAAGCATTCGTACTCCAGAGAATTCACGCCCGCAACCACGCGCACCGAGAATTCGCCATTCTCAGCCGAGCTTGCCTGATATGCGACAAACGAAGCGTCGATCTGCTCGGGCTCATCGGACACGTCGGGCGTTTCCGGCTCGTCGGCCACCGTGTCCTTGACGGGGTTCTCGGAATCGGGAAGCGCGATCACGCCGCCCTCACCCGTTGCCACCAGAATGGCGCAAGCCGTGTCCACCGTAGCCTCGGGAACGATCTCGGTCACCTTGATGTCGTCAAAATAAACGGTCTGCTTGCCGGCACCGATGCCCGTGTTTACGCTGATCGCCAACATGCTGGCTTGGTAATCCACCATTTCCTTTGTGACGGTAAACCGTCCTGTAACCGTAGTCCAACCGCCCTTGGTATAGTTCGGCACGTCAAAGCTGTTGGAATACTGCTTGCTGGAGGACTCGGGCACAAGACCGCCAACCGCCGCAAGCACGTTATATTCTGCCGCCGTACCGAAGGTCACGCTCGATGTGGTGGAAGGAACCCAGATCTTAAAGCTAACGTCATACATTCTGCCGATGTCATCCACCGTCAGATAGTCGTTCTTGAGTGTCGAGTAGAACTTGGTCGTCTGTCCCTCGGTGTGCGAAACACGGAAAATCTGAGACGAAGCAAGCGTGGCGTCCGTAATCACCGTTCCGTCCGAGTTGGTACCCACATTGCACCAAAGAAGGTTGCTAAAGCCCTGATTTCTCAAAAGGAATCTTCCGTTAAAGGCGGCACCGTCCGAGCCGACCTTGGCATATCGGCCTCCATTTAACTCCGTAACCACGTAACCCGTATCGGGAACGTAGGAATCAAAATTCTCGTTGTAGGAGAAGGGAGTGGCCGCACGAAGCACAAGCGTCACCGTCTCAGTCGCCCCAAGCCCTGCAAGCTCTGCCACATCCACGGCAACCACGCCGCCCGCCGTCTTGACGTCGGCGATCTTGGAAAGCGTCAGCGCCGAAAGCGCATTGTAGCAAAAGCTGATGTCCGGCGTGTAATCCGCGATCGCGCAGATCTCAAGGCGGATCGGCGCCTCTGTGCTCACAGGCAGATACAGCCGAGCGCCCGTAGCCCCCGCCAGTGCCTTGGCGGAATAGGTCAGTACGCCCACCCGATCTCCATCGACCACAGGCGCGATATCCAAAGCATAATGTCTTGTCGGCTCCTTGGCCGAAGCATAGGTTGACACAAGCGGACGAACCGCCGCACGCCCCTCGACGGTAAAGCACGTAACCGTCATCTCCTCGCATCCAACGCCCATCAGCGTCTTCGCGTCCTCGGTCAGCGTGACCGAGTATGTGCATCCGGCCGCAAAGCCCTTTGTGGCAAAAACAAATGTCTTTCCCTCGCCGTCCGTCGCCGACCAGGTTCCCTTCACCCGCTCGCCCGTGGTCTCGTTGACCACCGCGATGCCGTCAGCCAGGGTGGAAAGCTTCATTGCCTTATCAAAGGCAACGGTAATATCCGAAAGAACGCTCACGTTCTCGGCGTTCGCCGCAGGCGATACCGCCGTCACGTTCGGAATGCTCTCGTTGACCCAGGGATCGTCCTCCTCAAGGTCATCCGCGGCAAATTCGACCGCCGACGTATTGGTCGTGATCAATGCCGGACGAAGCGCGGAGTCGCTCTCCTTGGCGGCCAACACCATGGTCGGCGTGCACTCGGTAACGGTAACGTCATCGATCCACGCAAAGAAGTGCCACGTGGTCCAGGGGAAAGCAATGGACAAAAGACCTGCCTGCGCGGCAACCATCTCCTCGGTCACCGTCACAAAGTGAGTCACCTCACGCCACTGCCCCGCCTTAATACCCAGACGGAGACTCGGCGCGGCGCTTGTGCCGTCAAAGCCCGAGACCGGGCCCGTGAAGGCGCCGAACTTATCACTGCTGCCCTCACCCTTGTTCGCACTGTTGACCAGCACCGTAAGACCGCCGTTCTTCTCGGACTTCACGCGGAAGGTAATGCGGAAGGAGCGTCCGACGTCCTCCGGGGTAAACGCACTGTCCTTAAAGGAATTGTAAAGCTTGACGGATTCCGAAATACCGTACACACGAAGAGCATGGGAGCCCTCCTCGGACACCAGATCCATATACTGCGGATTGGCGCCGCCAAGGCGTGCAATGTAGTCGGAGTAGATGCGGTTGTCGAGCTCTTGGCGGCCGTCGGTGATCCTGCCGTTTGCGGCCAGCACCGTAACCGAAGCGCCCGTGGAGTCGGTGCCGGTCAGCACCGATCCGATCGTGTATTTCTCAAAATCGTTGCGGTAAATATAGGGATTCTCCACCGCCGCCGCATGGGAGACAACGGCAAGCGTTACATAGTCACCCGAGGTCTCCTCGGAAAGCGCGGAGAGATCAAGCGAGATCTGCTCACTCTCAAAGGCATCAAACGCGCCAAGCAGGATCTTGTCTGCCCAGGCACTCGAGGCCGTCAGCGTATTGTAAGTAAGTGCCGCCTCATCTACCTTGTAATCCGGGAGCGCATAGACCGAAACGCTGGCGCCCGCATCGGGCTTGCCGTAGGTGGTAAGCGCCACGCTCGTTGCCGTAGCAAGGCTGGCCGCGGGATAGGAAAGAAGCGCGATGCTTCCGCCCTCGACCACAAGCTGCTCAGCATTACCAAAGCTCTTGTCGGGCGTGAGCGAGGAAACGTAGGTGTCCGCCACAGCGTAAAGCGCATACGTGCCAACCGTTGTGAAGGTCACCGATCTTCGGTCGGTCAACGGCACGCCATTCTTGGAAACAACGCCCTCGGTCGCGGTGATGGTATACGTGGTGCCCGCCTTCAGACCGTCGGTCACAAAGGTATACAGGGTATCGTTCTGTGAGGCGATCCACTCGCCGCCGATGCGCTTTCCGCTCGCATCTCTCACAGCCATGCCGTAGCTTACGCTTTCCGGGGCGACCGCATCGGCAAACTTCACCTGGATCTTCTGTTCACGCTCGTAGCCATCTGTGGCCTGACCGTAAACGGTATAAGGGCCAACCGTCCACTCACCCGAAACGGGAACGCCCGTCGAGCCGCTCACAGGCGTCATCCAAAGCACCTTCGGTGCACGCGCCGCATCGGGCTTCAGATGCACGTCAAAGAAGCCGATCAACGCCGAAAGACGCTCGTAGCCGTACTCATCGTCATAGCCGATGGGGTAGGTGTGATCCTGATCCATCATCGGGATCATCAGATACGGCACGTCCACCACATCCTCGTAGTAGTCCTCGTGTTGCTCGTAATAATCGTAGCTGTTGTACTCGTCACGCACGCCGTCCGACACCACCATCGGTACCATTTCGCGGTTGGTGTACTGACCGGAGCCGAAGAAGTTCTGCACACCGCTTCCCGCCGCCACGTAAGCACACGCCACGTCGGAATCGATCTCGGTCACGCCGTCCGCCGCGGTCTTGAAGGGTTGAACGATGGCCTGCAGACGGTTATCGGGTGTCTTGGACTTGGCATCCGTGCCCTCGGGGAAGATGTCACCGAAGCAGACCTTGGTGTTGTAGCCCGAAATGGTGCACTGAATGTCCTCGTTGTTCTTGACGGCAAGCATAGCCGTACCAATGGTGGCCTTGGAAATGCCCGCAATGCCGATCTGCTCGCCGCTGTAGCCAAGCACGTCGGCATAGTAGCGCGCACAGCGCACGGCGGCGCGGCCGTTGTTGTAGTTATCGTAATGGTTGCCGTACCCAAAGGTGGCGTCGTACTGGAATTGCTTTAAGAAGGGGTAGAAGGAATGATCGTAAAGCGCGGTGGCATATCCGTTCAGCGCAAAGCCCGGCAGCGTTACGTGACGGTAGTCCTGCGCGTTGGCCGCCAGCTCGCGAACCTGATTGGTGCCCTCCTGAATGTAAAGCGGAGCCTTGTAGCCATCCTTCGGCTGAGAAGGATATATAATATTCATTGAATACTTGTAGTCAATGGGAAGGTCGGTGTTTTTGGCCTTGGCCTTGGCGATCAGCTCCTCCACCGAGGAGACCCTGCCGATGCCGTGCTTATCCTGCGTACCGCCGGCAATGTTGGCGTTCCACACCTCCACAAACTTCTCCATAACGCCGTTGGCGCCGTAGATCGAGGGGTCGTAATACCAGATGTCTCTGGCCAGACGGAAGCCCTCGGGCACAAAGTACATCTCCGTGGTCGAGACCGAGATCACATTCCCGTCCTCATCCACAAGCTCCGCGCGCAGAGCACTGCCCGCGCTGAACAGATCGTGAACCGACACAAGGCTGAGCTCCAGGTACGGCGTGATGGCGCTGGCCTGATTCTTGTAATCAAGAACAACGACCACATAACCCTCTTCGATATAATCGCTCAGAATGGAAACGTCACTCTCGGTGCCGATTCGCTCATGACAATTATGGTTGATGATATAAACAAGAATGCTCTTGGACGCATAATGCGTAGTGGTCTCGCCCTTTTCATTTGTGCCAAAACCACCGCCAAACGTCGCATCACCGCCGTTGCTCGCAGTCATAGCCTTGGGAGCCGCCCCCGTTGTCACCGCGCCCGTGGCACTGTCCACGTACGTCACGTGGTCAAGCTCGGAAAGACCGTAACGGACGACAGGCGTCGTTCCCTTAATGCTCTTATCATAGTAGATCGTCATATCCACAACAGGATCGGGATAACGCGTGTCCACCGTTGCCACACTCACCTTGGAGTTGGTCGCAGAGGAGGTCTGCGTCTCATAATCGGCAAGCAAAACCTGATCCTTCACGCTCTTAACAAGGTAATCGCTGAGCGCATCATAGATCATGACGCCGTTTGCGTCCGGGCTCATCGCTCCGCGATAATCCGCCTCGCCGCCATAGGCGGCAAGCACGCCCATCGGCAGTGCTCCCAGCAGCATCAGCACCGACAGCACGACCGAGATCAGCGAAAGCCATTTCCTGTTTTTCATTTCCGTTTCTCCTTTTATGGATAAAATTTGTGGTGTTTTTTGTAGATTTGTGGTGTTTTCCGACTTTTTGGACTAAAAAATCATTAAAATTTGTTTATTTTTCACATAATTACACCTTATTTTATCATTTTTCCGTCCATTTGTCAAGCACCATTCCTTCTATAAATTGAAGTTTCTCGGTCTGTTGCGACAAGGTTTTGACTTGCAAAATTTTTTTATTTGCAAACCTCATCCACCGCTACACGCGGTCCCCCTTCCCCAAAGGGGAAGGCTTGCTCTTGTCCCTGCCTTTATCGAATGTTTCCACAAAGATTTTGCGGACAAATGCGTAAA
>CAJGDZ010000113.1 GCA_904502055.1 uncultured Clostridia bacterium
ACACACCGACAAATCAAAATTTGAAATATTTACCGAAATTTGGGCAACAATGGGAATGAAAACGGGGGAAGGGAGATATTCTGTTTATGATGAAGGGTTGTCAGCGGCGGATGGTGATGATGCCCACGCGCACGAGCGCGCTGTTTGAGACGGCGTATTTTGTTTTAAAGGAGGAAGCGGAGGCGAGGCGGCCGTCGGAGAGCGAGATGCTGTGCGAGGCGATGCGGATCCTGGAGGAAAATTCGCTCACCAAAAGGGAGCCGCGCTTTACGCGGAGGCATTTGCTGTTTGCCTTTTTGTACGGGCTTTTTTTGGGGGCGCTTGCCGTGGCGCTGGCGGTGCTTTTGCGCGCCTCTTGACAAAACGGGCGTTTTGTAGTATAATAAATCGACTTTGTAGAGAAAACGGCAGCGGGCCGTTTTGAGATAAATCCACAAGAATAAGGGTGCACGGCCTTTGGCTTGGTTCGGGAGCGGTACGGACAGGGAAGCGAGGGCGGCGGACACCCTCACCCTTTACGCGTTCCGATCGGGCGGAAGGGCTTTTTTGGGTTGCCTTTTTGCAGAGTATGCCGATCGGAGAATGGAGAATTATGGCTAAAAAAGAAGAAAAGAACGTAAATCCCGAAAAGGGAAGAAACGCGGCAGGGCGCCACGGACGCCGTCCTGCATCGCACAAAAAACCGAGCGCACCTGCGGCTGAAAAGAGTCGCCCTGCGCGCGAGATGCCGCCGCGCAAGCCGCGCGGAGCGGGTATTGACCACCTGTTTGCCGACTTTTTGCCGCCCATTGCGCTTGAGAGCGAGCGCCGAGCGCCCGAGAGCAAGGACGCGCAGCCCAAGGGGGCACCGCAAAAGGGCGCGCCGAAGGGCAAGACGGCAAAGGCGAAGAATGCGCCCGGGGAAAAGAAGGCAAAAAATCCGCCGAAGACCAAGGCGCCGCAAAAGGCAGAGCCCAAGCGGAGCGCGCCGGCGGAAGTGCCCGTGTCGCGTGAGCTTGCGGAGTCGCCCACCAAAAAGACAAGGCCGACCAAAAAGCAGGCCGCACTTCCCACGGGCAAGCTGAGGATCGTCTCGCTGGGCGGCCTTGGCGAGATCGGAAAAAATATGACCGTGCTTGAGTACGGGGACGATATGATCGTGGTGGACTGCGGTCTTGGCTTCCCCGACGACGAGATGCCGGGCATTGACCTGGTCATTCCCGACATTTCTTACCTTGAGCAAAACCGCGAGAAGCTGCGCGGCATCTTCTTCACCCACGGACACGAGGACCACATCGGCGCCTCGCCCTACGTGCTCAAATCGCTGGATACGCCGCTGTACGGCACACGCCTGACGCTGGGCATCATCAAGAATAAGCTTGAGGAGCACAAGCTGCCGCGCGAGCCGCGCTTTTGTCAGGTGAGGTCGGGAGATACGGTGCGCGCGGGCGCGTTTACGGTGGAGTTTATTCACGTCAACCATTCGATTGCCGACGCGTGCGCGCTGGCCATTCACACGCCGCTGGGTATGGTCATCCACACGGGTGACTTCAAGCTGGACGTCACGCCCATCGACGGCGAGATGATGGATCTGCCGCGGCTGGGCGAGCTTGGCAAGCAGGGTGTTCTGGCTCTGCTTTGCGAGTCGACCAACGCGGAGCGCCAGGGCAACACGCCCTCGGAGAAAAACGTGGGCAGATCGCTCGAATATATTTTTGATATTCACACGGGCAAGCGCATTGTGATCGCGACCTTCTCGTCCAACGTGCACCGTGTGCAACAGATCATCAACACCAGTGCCGCGCACGGCCGCAAGGTGGCGGTCACGGGGCGCAGCATGCTCAACATCCTGAGCGCCGCGATCGAGCTGGGATATATGACCGTGCCCGAGGGGGTACTGATCGACATCTCCGAGATCCGTCGCTTTAAGCCCGAGGAGCTGACGCTGATCACCACAGGCAGCCAGGGAGAGCCGATGTCGGCGCTCTACCGCATGGCGTTCGGTGACCATCAGCAGGTCACGCTTGGCGAGAATGACCTTGTGGTGCTTTCGTCCAGTGCCATTCCCGGCAACGAAAAGCTGGTGGGGCGCATCATCAACGAGCTTCTGGCGCGCGGTGTCAAGGTGCTTCACGATGCGGCGATGGAGGTCCACGTTTCGGGCCACGCCTGTACCGAGGAGCTAAAGCTGATGCAGGCGTTGACCAAGCCCAAGTATTTTATGCCCATTCACGGTGAATACCGCCACTTGGCGGCAAATCGGGCGCTGGCGCTCGATATGGGGATGACACCCGACCGCATCTTTATCTCGGAGATCGGTAAGGTGCTTGAGATCGACCGCGACGGCGCACGCTTTGGCGGCACCGTTCCGTCGGGCAACGTGCTGGTGGACGGATTGGGCGTGGGTGACGTAGGCAATATCGTGCTTCGCGATCGCAAGCACCTCTCGCAGGACGGTCTGATCGCGGTGGTGGCCGCCGTGGAGCCCGAGGCCAAGCTGCTTTTGTCGGGTCCCGAGATCGTCTCGCGCGGCTTTGTGTACGTGCGCGAGTCGGAATCGCTGATGGATGAGATCAAGTCGATGGCCGCCAAGATCCTTGACGAGGAGCTCAGAGCCCCGAGGCTGGATTACGCCCACCTGAAGAACCGCATCAAGGATGATCTGGCCAAGTATCTCTACAGCAAGACCAAGCGTAAGCCGATGATCCTGCCCATCCTTTTGGATTTGTAAGAAAAACAGAAAAGTTTGTTTTTTGTTCATAAAAAATTCAAATTGACATCACTTTGACATTATATAATAAAAAAGTACGACTATGCCGGTTGGCGTATTCTTGTGAAATTTTTTAGATAAAGGTGGACCCGAAACATGGGAAAAGGAAACAGAAACAGAAACAACAGATATGAGGAAGTCTACAGTATGTCGGGCTCGGGCGCGGCGGTAAAGCCTGCCAAGAAAGCCCCCAAGAAGGACAACTCCACGGTGCTGATGATTGCCATCATTGCGGCGCTTTTGCTGGCCTCCTTGGCGATCTTCATCTTCTCGGACTCCGGCGTGATGGAAAGAAATACCGTCTACGTGAGCTCGGAGAACTTTGAGGTTACGGGAACCATGCTTCCGTATTATGAAAACCTCGCGTATATGAATACGTTTAACCAGTACTACTATCTGTACCTCAATTACTACTACGGCGGCGATGCTGCACAGGCATACAACGCGGTGGCACAGATGATGAGCCAGTATACACTGAACGATTTCTTTGATTCGGCGATCGAGAGCTCCAAGGAGCTTGTGGCTATGGCCGAGGAAGCAACCGCCAAGGGCGTCAAGCTTGAGGCACAGGAGATCGAGGAGATCGAGGCCGAGCTTAAGGAGCTTTCGGCAGGCTCGTTCGGTACCGGTGTAAAGAAGAAGGACGTAAGAGCGGCGCTTGAGCTTCGCGCGCTGGCAGCCAAGTATGCCCAGAGCGTGTCCGAGGACATCGAGGCGGGTGCGACCGACGAGGCCATCCGCGAGTATGTGGACGCCAACAAGGCGGACTACTACAGCGCAGAGCTTCTGAAGTTTGCGATGGCTCTGAAGGCCGAGGACTTCGGTGACGATACGGTGGCATACGTTGAGGCGCAGAAGCTGGTTGACCGATATGCGGAAAAGCTTGTGGCCGCTACCACGACCGACGATTTCAAGAAGCTTGTGATCGAGTATGAGGTCGAGAAGGCAACCGAGGAGCTGGTCAAGGCAAATCTCGGCTCGCTGGAAATGCCCTCCGAGGAATTTATGACGACGGTCAAGGCAACACTTGTGAACAATCTCTTTGAGGGTCTTGTCAACAAGGGCAACTTTGATTCGGGCGTGACTGAGGACGCAACCTATGCCGAGGTGTTTGAGACGGTTGCCGCTAAGCTGTATGCAACCTGCACAAGCTCGGTTGCCAACCTGTCGACGACGCAGGGCTACACCGAGGCGGCTGACGATGCCGTTCTTGCGTGGGCCTCGAATGCCGACACCAAGGTGGGCGATACCAAGGTGATCGAGGCGGCTGACGATAAGGAATATTCCAAGACCGCCTATATGATGGCAAGCGGTATGAAGCTGGATGAGTCGGAGACCAAGGACGTGGCTCACATCCTCATCAAGGCGGATAAGGACAAGGCAACGGCCGAGGAAAAGGCCGCCGCCAAGGCAAAGGCTGACAAGGTGCTGGCCGAGTTCCTGGCCGGTGAGGCAACGCTCGAGAAGTTCGAGGAGCTGGCTAAGGACAACAACGAGGACTCGGGCTGCGTATACGAGGGCGTGACCAAGGGCCGTATGGTAGAGGCCTTTGACGCGTGGACCTTCGACGAGAGCCGCAAGGCCGGCGACACGGATGTGGTTGAGACCGAGTACGGTTACCACGTGATGTACTTCATTGGCGAGGGCAAGCCCGCTTACCACGCAAACGCGCTCAGCACCTACATCGACGACGAGTATGCAAAGGTTGTGAAGGAGCTGACCGAAAAGTACGTGACCGTCAACGAAAAGGCGGTTGCCAAGAACACAAACGAGACCACGGCGGCGTAACGCCCCAAGTGAAAACGGCATGGATCACCCGTGCCGTTTTCTGTCATAGAGGGTCGAGCGTTTGCGCGTTCAAGCGGCGGCACATGACATATACTAATACAAGACGGTTAAATCCGAAAATCGGTAAAGGATAGATTATGGTGATTGATACAAAGACAACGACGCTGGCGTACCGCTGTCCGCACTGCGGCTGCGGTGTGATCTCGGCGGTGGGTATGTTCTCGCTTTCGGCGGATATGGTCAAGCTCAAATGCACCTGCGGCAAAAGCGAGCTTACCGCGGTGTATACTGCCGACAAGAAGGTGCGCCTCAGCGTACCCTGTCTGCTTTGCCCTAAGCCTCACAGCTTTGTGGTGAGTCAGAATATTTTTTACGGACGCGACCTGTTCACGCTTCCGTGCCCGTACTCGGACATCAACATCTGCTTTATGGGGGATATGAACCACGTCAAGGCCGAGCTGGCCAAGACCGAGCTTGAGCTTCTGGATATGATGGAGCAAAACGGAATCAGCGGTTACGAGGCGCTTCACACAGAGGAGGAGGACTTTCTGTCCGATCCGCAGATCCGCCAGATCGTGATGTTTGTCATCGGGGAGCTGAAGGAGGACAAAAAGATCTTCTGCAAATGCCCCGAAAACACCGAGGGACATTACAATTTCCGTATGATGGAGGACGGGATCCTGGTGTATTGCGAGGACTGCGGCGCGTCACATATCGTGCCCGTGGACTCCTACCTCGGCGCCCACGCCTTCCTCGACTGCGATTCGCTGAAATTGGAATAACCAAAACAAATACTTCAAATTTTGATTTATCGGTGAGGGGGGAACGTGCCTCCGGCGGCCAGCCTTTTGAAAAAGGCTGGGCGAAAACTTTTGCAGCATGGGTCTGCACAAACTACACGTCATTTTAGACGGGAAGCCGCCGCGGCGGCTTTCCGTCAGCGCAAGGTCGGCAATCCGACAAAGAGAGCTCGCTCTCTTTTCGGCTTGCAGACCTCGCGCGCCTGAGACCTTCTCACGCGTGAGAAGGTCTCAATATGACTCGGATAACGGACAACACGTTGTTTTCGCGTTATCGTTCGGGCT
>CAJGDZ010000114.1 GCA_904502055.1 uncultured Clostridia bacterium
AAACCTTCGGGAAGTTCCAACTCTGTAAGTGCTCGACAATCGGAAAAAGCCGACCAACCGATTCCACACAGATTTCCTGAGAAGTTGATCTTCTCAAGCTTATAACAGTTGCTAAACATACTCTCGCCAATATAAAAATTGTTGGGAATGGTAACCTCTTCAAGAGCAGAACAATCCGAGAAGACCCCTACTCCAACATCCGACAAGGTGTCGGGAAGCTGTACTCTAACAAGGCTTTTACAACTGCCAAAAGCATACTCTCTAATCGTTTGCAATTTAGTAGCACCTGTTATTCGAGCAAGATTCGAACAATTATAAAAGGCCATCTCACCAATTTCCGTCACTGCGGCCGGAATATAAATAGAAGAAAGTTCAGAACAATCATAGAAAGCATAATCTCCGATTTTGGTTACACTTCCATCCGAAGGGATTGTACTGGATTTGCATCCCATAAGAATCGTTTTTGTATGAATTTCAATCAAACAATTGCCCGAACTACGATAAACCGAGTTCTTCTTGTCCACGTTAATACGTGAAAGCGAAGGAGAAGAAGAAAACGCATGATAACCCAATTCTGTAACACTTGCCGAGAGTGAAATTTCAGCAAGAGAGGTACAGTCGTAAAACGCAGAATCCCCAACTCGAGTCACTCCGTTCGGAATATTGATCCGTTCCAGACCGTCACAATTATAAAATGAACATTCCTCAATAGCTGTTAGTGTTTTGGGCAAACAAATCGTTTTCAAGCCACAGCCATAAAACGCATAAGCACCAATGTTCGTTATTCCTTCCTCAACCGTAACCTTACGGATGGCGTTCCGATAGTTATACCAAGGAGCATGCTCACTATATGTATAAGCAGCCATAGCGCCTTCACCTCGTATGCGCAACTCTCCGTGTTGGGTAATCTCCCAGGTGAGGTTGTCTCCCTGTGCCCCGCACACACCGCTCAGCAAAATGTCAACTGGATTTTCCACATCGACGAACAACCGTCCCTGTGCATTCGCATACGATTCGGCAGTAGAACCGCGATAACCAAAAACAACACAGCCACCCGGAAGAAAAGAAATCTTAACATCCCTTGACAAAATGGTCATTTTTGACAAATTGGAACATCCGGAAAAAGCTTGTTTGTCTATTTCCGTCACAACCTCCGGAATGGTAATATTTGAAAGCCCAAGGCACCAAGAAAATGCCGGCTTTCCAATTTTCGTAACACTTCCATCTTTGGGGATTACACTCTTAGCTCCACCTAGGATAAGCGTTTTGGTCGCAGTTTGAATCAAACATTCGTGTGAACTATGATATACTTGGTTTTGTTTGTCAACCTTGATAGAAGAAAGCCCGGAGCAACAATAAAAGGCATCGGTTCCAATTCGGGTAACACTTGCCGGAAGAGAAATCGAAGTGATATTCGCACAGCCAGACAACGCCGGATATACGATGGCACCCCTCGGCTGCTGTTCCTTATACGTGATCGCAAAAGCCAGGTTGCCAATGTTAGTTACCCCTTCTTTAATTTCCACCGATTTAATGAGATCTCCATAAATAGCCCACGGGGCGATTCGAGACTCTCCTCCAACAACAATGTATCGGCTAAAATCTTTCATTCGCCCCTTGCCGAAAATAACCAGCGCGCCGCTCTTTACGTCCAATGTCCAAGTTAGATTTCCGCCGTCCCGTTCCGCACCGCATGCCCCACTGTATGTGGGGGTAAATTTCTTTCCGTGCTCTTGGCTGTACTTCTCGGCTTCGGATCCCTCGGGCGCACGAATTTCCGACGTACTTGGAAGCGTGGCTTCGCTACCGCCGATTTGAGTTTTTCCAGATGCAATCGTAATAGTAGCCATATTGTTGCATTCCCTAAACGAGTCGGTTCCGATATTTTTTACATGTTCTGGAACAACGACCTGGCCAAGTGAATCACAATCTCGAAAGGCGTACGAATCAACACTTGTTGCCCCTTGAGGAATGATAATTTCCGGCAACATGGAACAACCGTCCAAAACACCCCATTCGATTGCCCCCACACCGACAGGAATGTTTATCTTAACAAGACTGGTACAATCCGCAAAAGCTCTGCGCCCAAGTGTGGTCACACTTTCCGGAAGTACAACTTCGACAAGAGAAGAACATCCCTGAAACGCCCCGTGATTTATGGCAGTCAATCCATCTGGAAAACCAATCGAAACCAACGACGTACACCCCTCAAAGGCCCCATAACATATGGTAGTTATCGAATTCGCCAAGGTTACTTCGACAAGATTTACACAACCACAAAAAGCCCATCTTCCCACGCTGGTAACACCTTCTTCAATGGTAAGTGTTTTGATGGCATCGCGATACGAGGCCCACGGCGTTTTCTCCGGATCTGCGTAGTTTTTCATTTTGCCCTTACCGGTAATAACAAACTCTCCGGTTTCTTCATTCAACTCCCACGCAATGCCGTTTCCGTTTCCGTTGTTTTCCGATCCGCTCACGCCCTCGTATTGTTTCGCGTTTACCGAAACAAAAAACAACGTTCCCCACAGAAGCACCATAATTGACACAAGCAAAAGCGTTCGTGTTTTTTTAGATTGTAGCATATGTTCCCTCCATGAAAGCAAAAATTCATCAATAGGCGATGCGCATTATGGCGACAAGATCAACCCGCTATACTATGCCACGTTTTGTTTTTAAGGGGTTTCTCCTATAAAAAAACAGCTCGTCACATACGCTATGAGCTGTTTTTTCAATTACGATTGTCTATTACTTACAAACGTCAAGCGCGATCTGATTGAGACGCTCGATCTCGGCCTTGCGCTTGGCACAGATGGTGCGCATCTCCTCGACCTGCTCAGCGCTGAACATTTCAAGATCGCCGTCCTTCAGCTTGTTCTTATACATACGGTCAAGGATCAGCGCGAAGTTGATCTCCACGGGCTGAAGCTTGCCATCGATCTCACAGATAACCATGTTGCTCTCGCCCTTCAGAAGAAGCTCAACGGCAAGAACACCCATTTCGGTAGCCGTTACACGGTCGCGAAGTGTGGGCGAGCCACCGCGCACAACGTGCGCCAGACGCGAGAAGCGGGAATCCAGGATCTCGTTGAGGCGTGCGGTAAGCTTTTCGCAATAGTCCGCACCCTTGATGGCAGGAATGCCCTCGCTGACCATCACGATCATACCGCGCTTGCCGTCTGCCTTGAGCGCTCTTGCTCTCGCAAGCAGTGCCTCCTCGTCAAACTCCAGCTCGGAGATGGCGATGCCGATGGCACCGGTCGCGATACCGGTATTGAGCGCGATGCAACCGCAGTCACGTCCCATAACCTCAACCACGTTACATCTTGCATGCGATTCGCAGGTGTCTCTGAGGTCATCGACCATTGTAAGCACCGTGTTCATCGCGGTATCGTAACCCAGCGTATAGTCGGTAGCGGTAATATCGTTATCAATGGTTGCGGGAATACCGATGGTGGGAATGCCGCGACGGGCAAGGTCGGTCGCGCCGCGGAAGGTGCCGTCACCGCCGATGGCGATGATACCCTCAATGTTCTCCTTGCGGCAGGTCTCGATAGCCGCCGCCATACCCTCCTCGGTCTTGAACTCCAGGCAACGCTCGGAGTACAGGAAGGTACCGCCCTTGGTTATGATGTTTGACACGCTGCGAGGTGTGAACGGAATGAGCGTGTTTTCGATCAGACCCTTGTAGCCGCCGACAACACCAACAACCTCAACGCCCTCAGCCAATGCCTTTCTTACCACCGCGCGGACCGCGGGATTCATGCCGGGCGCGTCACCGCCCGAGGTAAGCACAGCAATTTTTTTGAATTTCTTTCCCATAATGTTTATTTTTCCTTTCAAAAGGGTTTTTCTTTCCTTGCCTATTCTACCGCAAAACCCTTAAAAAAGCAAGGGGTTTTGACAAAATTCTTCCATTTCTTTTGTAAAACCGCAAAAATCGGTTGTCGAAAATACGTCCGGGAGAATTACATTCACCGGATCTCTCGCAAAGCCAGCAAAAGTGCCCGACCTGCGGCCAGCGTACGCACATACTCGCGCGACCGCATCCCCGAGAAGGAAAAGCGCGTCACCTTGGTGCCCGCCGCCGTGGAAACACCGACGTACACGGTGCCAACCGGGTTTTCCCCGTCACCGCCGCCGGGGCCGGCATAGCCGGTCGTGGAAATGCCAATATCGGTGCCAAGACGCGTCCGCACGCCCTCAGCCATCTCGGCGGCCACCGGCTCGCTCACGGCCGTATACCGCTCCAGAACCTCATGCTCAACACCGAGAAGACACTCCTTCATCTGATTGGTATAGGTCACCACGCCTCCCAAAAAGACGGCCGATGCGCCCCCAACGTCGGTGATACGCTTGGCGATAAGACCGCCCGTGCAGGACTCGGCGCACGAAATCGTCAATCCCTTTTCGGTCAACGCCGTCACGAGCGCTTTCTCTATTTTTTCCACGTCTACGCCATAAATATGCTCGCCAACCGCACTTTGGTATATTCTTTCCACCACTGCGTCACACATAGCCGCCGCACTCTCCGAGTCAGCCGCGCGCGCCGTGATGCGGAGCCGACACTCGCCATCCTTGGCGTAGGGCGCGACCGTCGGATTGACCGAGGTCTGCATCAGCTCCTTCAGCTCGTTTTCTATGGCCGACTCGCCCATTCCCATGATGTGAATGTTGCGGCTGAAGAACACCTCGCCACGCCGCCGTGCCAAGTACGGAAGCACCTGATCGTCCACCATCGGCTCAAATTCACGGGGCGGACCGGGAAGAAGGATCACGGTCTTGCCCCCCTCGCCTTCAATGGCGATGCCGGGAGCCGTGCCATTGGGATTTTTCAGCACGATCGCGCCGTCGGGCACCAGTGCCTGCTTGCGGTTGTTGGGTGTCATACGGCACACGTCGCCGTATCGGTTGGTAAAATAACGCTCGATTTCACCAAGCACCGCCTCGTCCATATGCATCGAGCGGCCGAAATGCTCGGCCACAGTCTCCTTGGTCAGATCGTCGTACGTCGGCCCAAGACCGCCGCTGGTGATGACCAGATCGGCGCGCGAAAGCGCTTCCTTGAGTGCGACCTTCAAGCGCTCGGGGTTGTCCCCCACCACGCTCTGGCGATATACGCCGATGCCCAGCGAGGCCAGCTTTTGAGACAGATACGCCGCATTGGTGTTAACAATGTCGCCCAGCAAAAGCTCGGTGCCAATGCAAAGGATCTCTGCAGTATGAATGATGGAATTTGACATAAAAACCTCTTATCTCTAAAAATAATCTTCGGTATTATTATAGTACACACCACCCGATCTGTCAAGAAAAACACTTGCATTTCGCCCTTTTTCGTGGTACAATATATGGGATAAATTGAAGTTTGTCGGGGGAAGGACGAGGGGCTCTGCCCCAAACCCCGCCACCTTTAAAAAGGTGGACGAAACTTTTGCACAGGGCAAAATGGGTTTGGATATTACGGAGCCCGAACGGTAACGCGAAAACAACGTATGATCCTATATCCGAGTCATTTTGAGACCTTCTCACGCGTGAGAAGTTCTCGGGCGCGCGAGGTCTGCAAGCCGAAAAGAGAGCAAGCTCTCTTTGTCGGATTGCCGACCTTGCGCTGACGGGAAGCC
>CAJGDZ010000115.1 GCA_904502055.1 uncultured Clostridia bacterium
TCCTTGGTATTGTTATAGCAAATATCAGCAACAAGCTGTGCCAGAGTATCCATATTTGCAGGATACATACCTTCCTCTACCCATTCACCGATGATACGGCAAAGGATACGGCGGAAGTACTCATGTCTCGGATAGGAAAGGAAGCTACGCGAGTCGGTAAGCATACCCAGGAAGTTGCCGAATGCGGAAAGGTTGGCGTACGACTTCATCTGTGCGATCATACCGTCAAAGTGATCGTTGAACCACCAAGCCGAGCCCTGCGTTACCGTGGGCTTGCCCTTGCCGTCGCCAATGCAGAAGGCACCGCAAAGTGTGCCGATCGCCGCATTCTCCACGGGGTTGATCGAATAAAGAATGGTTCTGGGAAGACCGTTGTTGTCCTTGAGATAGTCAAGCATCTTGGCATATGCCGCGGTGGAAACCGAGCCGTTGATGATATCGTAGCCCGTGTCGGGACCAAGCTTCTCAAACATCTCGCGGTTGGGGTTTCTCATAACGCCGTAGTGAAGCTGCATAACCCATCCGCGCTTCTTATACTGAATACCAAAGAAGCGAATCATCTGGGACTGGTAAAGAACCAGCTCCTCAGCGGTGATATCTGCGCCGTCGCTGGCGAGAGCCTTCTTGAAGATCTCATTGGCATGGAACGCGTCGGGCTTTACAAAGCCAACGGCGTTGTCCATACCGTGGTCTGCCGTGCGGCAGCCCAGTGCCTCAAAGCGATTCAGCGAAACCTCATATGCCTTTTCAAGCGATTCAAGGTCGGTGATCTCCACGCCCGTAGACTCGCCAAGACGTCGGATGTACTCGGTGATACCCTTGCGCTCGATGTTAATACCCTTGTCGGGACGGAAAGCGGGAAGCACCTGTGTGCCAAAGCCGTTCTCCGAAAGCTGCTTGTGATATTCCAGCGAATCGGCGGGATCGTCGGTGGTGCAAACCAGGGCAACACCCGAATTGCGGATAAGCTTCTGCGCGCTCATATCCGGCTCGGCAAGCTTTGCCGAGGTGATCGCCCAGATCGCGTCACAGTTTGCCTCGCAGATCTCCAGATCGCAGTCAAAATATCTCTGAAGCTCCAAATGGCTCCAGTGATACATCGGGTTGCCGATCAGCTTGGGCATAACCGAGCAGAACGCCTTGAAGCGATCGTAGTCCGAAGCGTCACCCGTGATGTACTTCTCATCTACGCCGCAAGCACGCATGGTTCTCCACTTATAGTGGTCACCGTAGAGCCAAACCTCGGTAATGTTGTTGTAGCGCTTGTCCTCAGCGATCTCCTTAGGGGAAAGATGGCAGTGATAGTCAATGATCGGAAGCTTTGCCGCATAATTGTGGTAAAGAACCTTTGCCGTTTCCGTGGAAAGAAGAAAGTCTGCATCCATAAACTTTTTCATAGTAATTCTCCTTAGCGGTATTCTTAATTAAAATCAGTATACCACAAATTTCCTCCTTTTGCAACCGTTATCTTAAAAAAAATGCTTTACAAAGTTTAAAAAATGTGGTAAAATACCGATGTATAGTATAATGGTATATTGTATCATTTAAAAAGGATGGGCAATTATGGATTTGAATGATTTTTCTCTGCTGTATCCGAATATAGAGACAAGACAGGCGCACTATCGCGGCGAGGATCGTCCGTGCATCGACGCCTTGGTTCTGGACGAGCTGGGAATGACCGATATGCTCCGGCTGAAAAACAGCGAGCTTTCCGAATATTTCACTATGGATCCCGATGTCATCAGCTACCGCCTGGAGGTCTTTGCGGATATGCTGGCCAACCCTTCGATCTCCGCCACGCTTCAGGCGCTCATCCCGATCCTTGGGGACATTCTGGAGCTTAGGCGCCTTGAGGCCGACAGCGGTGATGTGGACTCCTACCTCTCCAGCATGACCGAGATCGAGCTGTATATCTCCTGCATCGACCTTCTGGCAAGCGGCTTCTCTGCCATCAAGGGTAAGCTGACCAGCCGCGCGTATTGCGCCTTTGCCGAGCGCATCGAGGAGCTGGCTGAAAGCGAATATTATAAGGAACTCAACAAAAAGCTCTCGGAGCTGACCGAGCGCGTGCGCGAGATCCGCAGCGTGACCATCGGTGTCAACCTCGACGCACAGCTTCGCCCCACCGAGGCAGGCGTGCTCTCCATCAATCCCGAGCCCTTCCGTTCGGGTGACGTGATCGAGAAAATTCTCCGCCTGAATTTCAAGGACGATGCCTACACCTGCATTGCCAGCCTTGTGCCTTTTGGAAAAAAACACAACGAAAATCAGAAGACCGCGCTTTCGCTTGCCTTCAATTCCGCCATCGGCGAGGTCTACAAATCCTCGCTTCACTCCTGGAAGAAGATCGTGCGAAGCTACGTTCTGGACAATACCGACTTTTTGCTGAGTCTTCTGGGCGAGATCGAATTTGCGGTCAAGGCCACAGCCGTGCTGGAAAGCCTCCGCGAAAAGGGTTGCCCTCTATGCTTGCCTGACATTCGCCCGATGGACGAATGCGCCTTTAACGCGAAAGCTCTTTACAACCCAAGCGTTGCACTTAAGATTGAGGAAACGGTCGTGGAAAACGACCTCGTCTTTGATGAAAAAGCGCGCATTTACGTCTTGACCGGCCCCAACCGAGGGGGAAAATCCGTTATCACCTGTGCGCTGGGACTCAGCCAGGCCATGCTTCAGCTGGGCATGTTTCTTCCTGCCGAGTCTGTTTCGATCAGCCCCGTGGACGCGATCTGCACCCACTTCCCGACCGGTGCCGAGGATACCATCGACAAGGGGCGTCTTGGCGAGGAGTGTGCGCGCCTTGACGAGATCCTTAATCTCATCTCCGCGCACAGCCTTGTTCTGCTGGACGAATCGCTGTCCTCGACCGGATCCTTTGAGGCCTCGTATATCGCCGCCGAGGTTTTGGGAGGTCTTAGCGTGATCGGCTGCCGTGCTTTCTTCTCCACACATCTGCACGAGCTTGCCGCCGAGATCGACGGGATCAATCGCCGCGCCGCGGCAGACGGCGGAAAGCCGATCGATACCCTCGTGGCGGGGATGGAGGACGGTAAACGTTCCTTCAAGATCCTGCGCCAGAAGCCGGACGGAAGGAGCTATGCGCGTGACATTGCCACCCGCTACGGACTCTCCTACGAAACCATTTTGAACAATCACACACACAAATAAGGAAGGAATTATTATGGACCAGATTTTAAAGCTTCTTGAAGACGATGCTACACTTACCGCCCAGCAGCTTGCCGTTATGCTGGACAAGGAAGTAGGCGACATTAAAAAAACCATCTCCGCCTACGAAAAGGACGGTGTCATTCTCGGATACAAAACCATCATTGACTGGGACAAGACCGACAAGGAATACGTAACCGCACTCATCGAGGTCAAGCTTACACCGCAGAAGGATCTTGGCTTTGACAAGGTAGCTGAAAAGATTTACTGCTACCCCGAGGTGGAGAGCCTGTATCTTATGTCGGGCGGCTATGACCTGGCTGTCTTTATCGAAGGAAAAACCATGAAGGAGGTTGCCTATTTTGTCGCGCAAAAATTGGCGCCCATCGATTCGGTCATTTCCACCGCCACTCATTTTGTTCTTCGCAAATATAAAGATAAAGGCGTGGTCTACGGAGCCGTCGAGCAGGATCTGAGAGGAAACGAGTTTTGATGGATTACAGTAAGGTTTTATCAAAAACGGCCGTTTCGCTGAAGCCGTCGGGAATCCGAAAATTCTTTGACCTGCTTGGCAGTATGACCGACGTTGTTGCCCTCACGGTAGGACAGCCCGACTTCCCGACCCCGTGGCACATCCGCGAGGCGGGCATTGAAAGCCTGGAAAAGGGTATGACCTACTACACCTCAAACGCCGGAACCGAGGAGCTCCGCAACGAGATCTCCGCCTATATGCTTCGCCGCTTCTCGCTGAAATATGACGCGATGACCGAGACCATGGTCACAGTAGGCGGCTCGGAGGCCATTGACTTGGCCATTCGCGCTATCGTAGAGCCGGGCGACGAGGTCATCATTCCCACCCCAAGCTTTGTTTGCTATGAGCCCATCGTTCGTCTGGTTGGCGGCACACCCATCATTCTCGCCACCGAGCGAAAGGATGCGTTCAAGCTCAACCCCGAAAAACTGAAATCGCTGATCACGCCAAAGACCAAAATGCTGGTCCTGCCCTTCCCCAACAACCCGACGGGCGCCATTATGACAAGGGAGGAGCTGGCGGAGATTGCTGACATTCTCCGTGACACCAACATCGTGGTTCTCTCCGACGAGATCTACGCCGAGCTTACTTACGGCGAGCGTCACGTTTCGATCGCGGCACTTCCCGATATGTGGGAGCGCACCATTCTTGTCAACGGCTTTTCCAAGTCGTACGCCATGACAGGCTGGCGAATGGGCTTTCTTTGTGCCCCTGCGCCCATCTTAAAGCAGATGCTCAAGATTCACCAGTATGCCATTATGTGTGCACCGACCACCTCGCAGATCGCCGCTACGGAGGCACTTCGAAACGGTGATGCAGACATTGCGCGTATGGCAGCCGAATACGACCGCAGACGTAAATATATCCACGAGGGACTTCGCAACATCGGTCTGGATGCCTTTGAGCCCAAGGGCGCGTTTTACATCTTCCCCTCCATTGGTGAATTTGGCCTTTCGGGTGACGAATTCTGCGAAAAGCTTCTTTATAACTACCGCTGCGCCATTGTCCCGGGACAGGCGTTCGGCGAAAGCGGAGAGGGCTTTGCCCGCATTTCCTATGCCTACTCGGTCAAGCATATCACCTCAGCTCTTGAGAGGATCGATGCCTTTGTTACCGATCTCAAAAAAGGAACCGTAAAATAAAATCAGGGTGTCGCGAATGCGACACCCCTTTTTTAAAATTCAAAGCGCTTCCACACCTCGCCGTCCAGCGTTTTCCACTCGACGGTTTTGTCGGAAAGCATCATGTAGCCGTGCGCCGAGCCCTCCTTTGGGATCGAGACCGAGCCGGGATTCATATAAATGTAGTCCTCATGCTCGCGGCAGACCGGAACGTGCGTATGTCCGTGCAGAAGAATGTTTCCCTTTTGCAAGGGGGGAAGCTTATCCTCATTATAGTTATGTCCGTGCGTTGCGTAAACCAGGCGGTCTCCGAGATACAAAATGGCGTAGTCAGCCAACACGGGGAAATCCAGCACCATCTGGTCCACCTCGGTGTCACAGTTGCCGCGTACACAAAGAAGCTTGTCCTTTATCGCGTTCAACATCTCGATCACCTTTTTGGGCGCATAGCCCTCGGGCAGATCGTTGCGCGGTCCGTGATACAGAATGTCTCCCAAAAGCAAAAGCTTGTCGGTCTTCTCTCGCTTAAATGCATCAAGAAGTTTCTCGCAATAAAACGCCGAACCGTGTATATCCGATGCCACCATAATTCTCATATTTCAAACCCTCCACAAATAGAACTGACTATATTTTAGCACATTTTTCCCACACTTTCAAGAGAATTAAAAAAATTGTTCCAACCTCTTGACATTTACTCTTTGCCGTTGTATAATAATGAAGTCGGAAGCATAGCTCAGTTGGTCAGAGCGCACGGTTCACATCCGTGAGGTCGCAGGTTCGAGCCCTGCTGTTTCCACCAA
>CAJGDZ010000116.1 GCA_904502055.1 uncultured Clostridia bacterium
CGTACATCTGAACGATAACTACAGAAACGTAGACGACGACCTTATGGTTGGCGCGATCCACTTCTGGGAGACGCTTGAGTTCTTCTATGAGATGGATATGGTCGGCTACGACGGTTGGCTCAACCTCGACATCTGGCCCTCTTACATCGACGGCCCCGCAGCCCTTCGCGAGAGCATCAAGCGCGTAAGAATGTTTGAAAATCTCGTCGAGAACCTTCCTCGCGAGGAGATCCGTTCGCTTCAGAGAAAGGGTGACCTTGTCAAGGCTATGGAGATCGTAAGAAAGACCTGCATCAAGGAATATTGATTGGAGAGACCGCAATGATTATTGATTCACATGCACATTTTTCCGATAAAGCCGTTCTCATTTACGATCCGTCTCTCAGGCGCGTGATCGAGACTATGGACCGTATGGGTGTGGACTATATGATCCAGTCGCTCGGCAGATCGCTGGGCCCGAACGACCGCCCCGATTTTGACGGATTTGTAGAGGAGTGCGACCAGATCTTTGAGCAGTCGAATAAGAGAATTTACAGCTATTTCGTTTACAATCCCTTCTGCATCGATTTTTGCCTCAAGCTGATCGAGGATAATCACAACGATCCTGCTTTTGTGGGTATCAAGATCCATCCGGCGGACAACAACTGCTACGCCGATGACGAGCGTTACCGCCCCATTTATGAGACGGCAAAGAAGTACGGTCTTCCCATTCTGTCTCACACCTGGGCTCTGACCTCCAATCCCAAGCAGAAGTTCTCGGTGCCCGAGCGCTTTGAGAGATTCCTTGAGGAGTATCCCGAGGTCAACTTTATCTTCGGTCATTCGGGTGGAAGAGTTGAGGGCATCAAGACCGCCGTGGAGATCGGAACGCGCCATAAGAACGCGTACTACGATATTGCGGGCGACATCTACGATCGCCGTCTGATCGAGTATATTGCCGGTCACGTCGGCGCCGATCACCTTCTGTTTGGTAGTGATGTTCCGTGGTTTGACCCGGCAAGCCAAATGGGTATGGTTCTCGGAGCGGATCTTACGACCGAGGAAAAGGCACTCATTCTCGGTGAAAACGCCTCAAAGCTGTTTAATATCAAATAAGAAAAAACAACCGCACGTTAGTGCGGTTGTTTTTTATAATTGTACGATTCTTGCCTCCAGAAGCTCGGCTTCCTCTCGATTGTGGGTGATCAAAATCACAGCGTGCGATCTTGCATACTCGCGAATAAGGTCCAGCAGAGGGGCTTTTGTGGCTTCGTCCACGGCAGAGAAGGGCTCGTCAAGCAAAAGAAGATCACCGCCGTAAGCGAGCGCTCTGGCAAGCGCCACACGTTGTGCCATACCGCCCGAAAGCTCGTGCGGATATTTGTGAAGATGGTTTTCAAGACCGACCGACGCAAGCCATGCTTCGGCAACACTGTCAGCTTCCCCGCCGTCAAGCACGGCTGCCACGTTTTGCTTTACCGTTAGCCAGTCGAAAAGGCGAGGCTCCTGGAATTTGACCGAAACGCGCGTAAACGTGCTCTCGACCTCACCCGAATCGGGCTTGATGAGCCCAGCAAGCACACGCAAAAAGGTGGTCTTGCCAATGCCCGAGGCACCCATCAGCGCCGTGCAGCCGGTATCCTCGCAAAAGAGGGAGAAGTTTTCAAGAACGGGCTTTCCGCCAAGGGTTACGCATAGATTATTCACCTTGAGCATAGGTGGCCCTCCTTATCTCTCGTTTTCCCAATGCCCGAAAGGACAGCGTGACCAGCTTTTCAATGACAAGACTGAGAAGCACGACCACCAGTGTCCAGGCAAACAGATCGGGCGTTTCCAGGTAGATTTTGGCCTCATAAAGCTGCTTTCCGATCGAAACGGGCGAAACCGCCAGGATCTCGGCGGCAACGCCGGCCTTCCACGCCATGCCGATCGAGGTTTTGCACGCCGAAAGAAAATACGGCGTGACGGTGGGTAAGTATAAAAGGCGAAGGCGTTTTCCAAAGGGAAGAGTGAAGACGCGGCAAACCTCGGTCAGCTCCTTGTCGAACGCGCCGATACCGTCGGAAACTGCCGCCCAAACGACGGGAAGAACGATCAGCATCGAAATGAAAACGGGAAGCGCGGACGAGCCCAGCCACAAAAGTGCCAGAATAACAAAAGAAGCGACAGGCGTCGCTTTGATAACCGAGAGAAGCGGATAAAAAAGCCGCCGCAAGAAGGGGATATTTGAGGTGAGAAGTGCCAGAAGCACGCCCGAGAGAAGGGCAAGAAGAATGCCGAAAACCACGCGCAGGATGCTTCGGAGCACGATGAGCCAGAAGTCGGCGGTGAGGGCAAGCTCCCAAAGTCGCTCAAGCACGGTGAGCGGAGACGGGAGCAAAAGCTCCCGTCCCATTCGGATCGCTCCCAGCCACCAAAGGGCCAGCCAGAAGGCAAGCACCAAAAGCGTACCGCCGAGCGATTTTAAGAATTTTTTCATAAATTTACTGTGCGGAGACAGGGACAAAGTAGAAGTCATCTGCCGGAAGAGCGCCGCCTACCGATGCGGCCTTGAAATTATACATCGTTTCAAGGAACGCGGAAAGCGCGGTCTTCATCTCAGCACCGTCGACATAAACGATATTGCACGAGGGAATGGCCTTGGCCGCAACGGGAGCCGCACCGGTGTAGATGCCGAGCGCCACGACCATTTCAGAAGCCTCGGCGGGATTTTGATTCACAAATTCGATCGAAGCCTTGTATTCCTTAAGGAATTTCACGACCTCGTTTGTGTGTGCTTTCAAAAATTCGTTGCGAACTACGATACAGCCCTGAACCAGCGAATCGCTGCCAATCGCGTTTTTCCACTCGGCAGTGAGGTCAAGCGCAACCGTAAGGCTTGCGTTTTTGCTCATAGCCACTGTAAGAACAGGCTGGGGAAGAACGGCAAGCATACCCTGCTCAGAAGCGGCAACCGCGCTCATAAGTGCGGCGGGCTGGGCATACGTGGTATCAATGGTTACGTTTACACCGGCGGCCTTGCAGATAGCCTCAAAGATGAAGGCGGGATTTTGCGCGGGGCAGTAAACGGTCTTGCCCTCGAGATCGGCAAGCGTGCTTACCGTGTCGCCGTTTTCTACAACGTAAAGCACACCAAGCGTGTTGAGAGCCAGCACGCTGACCGCGCCCTCGGTCTTGTTGTAAAGCGTGGAAGCGGCGTTGGTGGGCAGAGCGGCAATGTCGATCTCGCCCTTAATAAGGCCGGCATTGATGAGGGCGGCGTCGGTTTCAACCTTAAAGCTGTAATTCAGCGCGGCATTGCCGGCGGCGTGGTCGCTCATCAGCTTGGCGGCGCCGAAGCCCGTGGTTCCGTTGAGCACCGAGATGCGAATGGGAAGGGCGGTGTCAAGCGTGGCGGGCGTTTCGGGAATGTTGTCCGGGGTCGTAGTATCGGGAGTTGTGCTTTCGCTCGGCGTATTGCCGCAGGCGACAAGGGTGAGTGCCATCAGAATGGCAAGAACAAGTGTGAATATGCGTTTTGTGTTTTTCATAGTGGTTTTTCCTTTTCTGTGGGGGATATCAGGCATACGATTCGATCATGCCTCTTCGGTCAAGGAGGGTAATGGTCTTGGCCTCCTTCTTGATGTAACCTTCCTCGGTGAATTTGTCAAACACACGGTAAAGCGAGGCTCTGCCGATGTTGAGCATTTCCGAGAGAGAATTGGCGCTGATGGTCATCGAAAAGCCGTCAGCGGGGCAGTGCGAGCACAGGAAGAATGCCAGCTTTCTCTCGGGGGATCCTGCGGTAAAGCAGGAGATCTTGGAGTTGAGATAGCAGATCTTGTCGGAAAGACAGCGAATGTAGTTGGCGGCAAAGGTCGGGTTTGTCTCTGTGAGCGGCAGAATGTCCTTGGCGTCTAAAAAGAGGACGCGGCAGGATTTCTTGGCCGTGATGATGCTGACATAGCGACTGCGAGAGCCAAACAGTGTTGCCAGGCCGAAAACATCGTTCTTGGCAAAGCTGCGGAGCAAAACGCCGTTCTGACTGTCGACCGAATGGACGGTGGCCGTACCCGACAGAAAGATGCCGAGCTTTTTATCGGTATTCTCGGGCGAGAAGATAATGTCGCCCGATTTGAAGGTTTGCGTCTCGGTTTCGGGGGAGGTCAGAAGGGACAGAATGGTTTCGCCGGAAATTCCACAAAACAAGGGGGTAGTCTGAAGTTGAGTGATGATCGCTTCTTTTTTCATATTTGCCTCCTAAATGTCTCTTTGGATACATTATTATAACATGCGTGTCGAGTTTTGTCAAGGTGGAAAAACGTTTTTTTTCACGAAATCGGGTAAATTTTTTTATCTCACTTGATTTGTCGGGAGAAATCGTGTATAATAAGAAATGAATAAAAAAGAAAAGGAGTTTTTCTTATGACACTTGTGGTTTTGGCAGCGGGAATGGGTTCTCGCTACGGCGGAATGAAGCAGATCGATCCCATCACGGAGAACGGTGAATTTATCATCGATTTCTCGGTGTACGATGCGATCAAGGCGGGCTTTGATAAGGTGGTCTTTATCATCAAGGAAGAGATGCTTGACGACTTTAAGGAAACGGTCGGTAAGAGAGTTTCCCCCTTTATTAAGGTCGATTATGCATTCCAAAAGATGGACAAGAATGTCCCTGCCGATAAGCTTACCCCGGGTAGAACCAAGCCTTGGGGCACTACGCACGCGCTTCTGTGCGCAAAGGACAAGGTGACCGATAACTTCGCGGTCCTCAATGCGGATGACTTCTACGGAAGAGGTGCCTTTATGGCGATTGCCGACTTTTTGAAGAACGCCAAGGATACGCCCGACAATATGCACGCGGCGATGGTTGGCTACGTATTGGGCAACACGCTGACCGAGAACGGCACGGTTTCGCGCGGTGTTTGTGTGGTTGAGGACGGCATGCTGAAGGAGATCGTGGAGCGCACCAAGATCGCGCCCGACGGTGAGACGGCGGCCTTCTACGAGGGTGACGTAAAGACGGCCCTTCCTTACGATACTATGGTTTCGATGAATTTCTGGGGCTTCACGCCGTCGATCTTCTCGTATCTGGAAAAGAGCTTTGCGGCTTTCCTTGACAAGACGGAGGGGGATCCGCTCAAGCGCGAGTGCTACCTGCCTATGACGGTAGGCGAGGCAATGGCAGACGGCGTTTGCGACGTCAAGGCCTATAAGACCGATGCCAAGTGGTACGGCGTTACCTACGGTGAGGATAAGGCTGCCGTTATGAAGGGCATCCGTTCCTTCATTGATATGGGTGAGTATCCGAACGGTCTTTGGAAATAAAAAAAGGAGCGTTTACTATGGCAACGTTAATTACGGGTGGCGCGGGCTTTATCGGCTCGCATACCATCGTTCAGCTTCTTGAGGCAGGAAGAGAGCTTGTGGTTCTTGACAATTTCTGCAACAGCAAGCCCGTTGTGCTTGACCGCATCCGCGAGATCACGGGCAAGGATTTCCGTTTTTATGAGGCCGATCTTTTGGATCGCGAGGCCATCGAGAAGATCTTTCAGGAAAATAAGATTGACAGTGTGATCCACTTTGCGGGTCTGAAGGCGGTGGGCGAGTCGGTAGAGCAGCCGCTTCGCTACTATCACAACAACCTCAC
>CAJGDZ010000117.1 GCA_904502055.1 uncultured Clostridia bacterium
CGTAAGGAGCCTCGCTCTTGGGTGCATGCCAGAAGCCGAGGTGAGTCATGTCCTCAAAGTGAACGGTAACCGCACGGTCGTTCTTCTTGGACTTCAGCGAAACGGTGTGGCACATATCCTCAAGGAAGATCGCATCGTTATCAAACAGACTGTGCTTCATATCTAAGAAGCGTCCCTCACGAAGCGCAAAGGGCTGGGTCTTGCCGGTATAGTAGCAGGTGGGCGACATCACAAGCGACTTCACAGGCTTCTCGCAAGCGAACTCCATGTAGTAGTCCTCAAAGCTCTCGCCCTCCACAAACGGAATGTTGAAGCCGGGGTGACCGCCACAGGAGAACGGAAGCACCTCGGTGCCGTTGTTCTCTACCGCCATGGTGGTGCGGACCGTTGCGCCGTCCAGCGTATAGATCACGCGGAAAATGAAATCAAAGGGATAGGCGGCCTTTGTCTCCTCGTTGGGACGAAGCTCAAAGGTGATGGCATCTGCCTTCTGATCGACCACCGTGTAGACCTGGCGCTTAGCAAAGCCGTGCAGGATCATCTCGTAGGTCTTGCCGCGGTAGGTGTACTTGCCGTCGGTAAGGCGTCCGCAGATGGGGAACAGAACCGTAGCGCGGCTTCTCCAGTAGGTGGGGTCGCCCTGCCACAGATACTCAAATCCCGTCTTCTTTCCCACAAGGGACATCATCTCCGCACCGAGGTCGGTAAATTCCACGCGAAGAGCTTCGTTTTCAATGGTGTAGTTCATATGTTATCCTTTCTGCCGTAAGCGGCAAATAAAATTCAGTCCTTGTTTTGGATCATACGGCGGATGGCCTCCACCGCCACGCGAATGGCCTTTTCGGTATCGTGCTTTTCGGAAAAATCTCCGTATTCGTCAGCTCTCTCCTGGTTCCATACACAGTGAAAGACCGCCCCCGTCTGCACGCCAAGCGCCGCACCCACGGTAAACAGCGTCGAGGCCTCCATCTCGCTGGCGAGAACGCCCAGCCGCTTCCACGCTTCCCACTTTTCAAGAAGTGCCGTGGAGGTCGGCATACGCGAGGGCGAATGCTGACCGTAGAAGGAATCCTTGCTCTGCACCACACCGGTGTGGTAGGAATACTTCAGCCCCTTTGCCGCCTGCATCAAGGCAAAAACGACCTCGGGCGTCGACACCGCCGGGAACTCGGGCGGCGCATATTCGTGACTGGTTCCGTCCTGGCGAACGGCACCCGATGCGATCACCACATCGCCGCTTTTTACCGGAAGTGCGATTCCCCCGCAGGTGCCCACGCGGATCAAGGTGCGGGCGCCGCACGCCACCAGCTCCTCCACCGCAATGGCCGTAGAAGGACCGCCAATGCCGGTCGAGCAAACGGTCACAAGACTTCCGCAAAGTGTACCATTCCAGACATTATACTCTCTATTCTGTACTATGTGAGACGGTTTTTCTAGCATTTGCGCAATCTTCTCGCACCGTCCCGGATCGCCCGGAAGGATGCAATATTCGCCCACGGCTCCCCCGGAAAGCGAAATATGAAACTGCTTTTCGTGACTGTCAAGCATACACGTTCCTCCTTTTATGCCTTGGGCATTCCCTCGATGTAATAGGACGCCTCCATATCGGCCACCGACAGCGCAAAGGCCAACGGGAACATCTCAAACGACTTTCCGATGTTGCCGATGGCATTGACGCTCTCCGCCCCGGCAAAGCCCATATGATAGCGAATGGCAAACGCCTCGTCACGCGTCAGACGCATATAGCCCGACACGATGTAGACCGACTTTTCCCCGTGACCGTAAGGAAGCTTGTCCTCGATGCTATAGTAGGGCACGGTCTTCCAGACGCCGTTTTCTTTCACGTTTCTGGTGGTCTCCACATAGAAATTGACCTTGCAGAGATCGTGCAAAAGCGACACGATAGCCACCGATTCCGGCGAGTAATTCATGCCATATTTTTGCTTAACTCTGTCTCGCTCGAGATAGTCGCAAAGGCAATCGTACACATTCAGACTGTGCTCAAGCAATCCGCCCTCATATGCGCCGTGATAGCGGGTGCTGGCCGGGGCTCTGAAAAAGTCGCTGGCATCCGAGCAAAGGTACTCCAACAGCTTGTCTGCGCCCTCACGCTTTATGTTTTTCGTGTAGATATCAATAAATCTTTCCCGATCCGTCATGGTGTTATCCTTTCCGCAGAAATTCTTTCTTCCCTATTTTAGCATACTTTTTCCAAAAAGTAAAGTCTTTTTCTCTTGACATTTTTCCCAAAAACGAATATAATGAAAAAAGAAAGCGAGGAGTGCCTATGGATAAAAAGAATACCGTCAAAAACGAGGCCTTCGGCTCGTGCGAAAGCTGCGAGTTTTACGATTACGACGAATATACCGATTCCTACGTTTGCGCCGTCAACATCGATCAGGACGACATCGAACGCCTCAGATACAGCAAAAAAACCACCTGCCCCTACTACCGCTTTTATGACGAATACAAGAGCGTACAAAAGCAAATATAACCCAAAAGAGACACTTTTTGTCTCTTTTTCTTTTTGCAGAGGGGCTTAGCAAACCGTTTTGCCCACAGTGGCGGGAAATGGCTCCTTGCCGATGGACTGAAATTTATATAAAATATCGGTAAATAAAATACGCCCTTTATCTTGACATTTGGCGCGTTTGGGTGTAAAATGGTAGATGTAAAAATTTTGTCTTGGAGGAATAGAAAAATGAAAGACATTATGAAAGAACTTTCTCTGATCGGTATCGTTCCCGTTATCAAGATCGATAACGCGAAGGACGCCGCCCCTCTTGCAAAGGCGCTGATCGAGGGCGGTCTTCCCTGCGCAGAGGTTACCTTCCGTACCGCTGCCGCTAAGGAGGCGATCTCCATCATCGCCAAGGAATATCCCGATATGATCGTCGGCGCGGGCACGGTACTCACCAAAGCTCAGGTTGACGACGCGATCGAGGCGGGCGCAAAGTTTATCGTCAGCCCCGGTCTGAACCCCGAGATCGTAACGTACTGCCTGGAAAAGGGCTGCCCCATCGTTCCCGGCATCAACAACCCCACGGGCATCGAGCAGGCGCTCTCGCTCGGTCTTAAGACTGTTAAGTTCTTCCCCGCTGAACAGTCGGGCGGCATCGGCATGATCAAGGCAATGGCTGCTCCTTACGGCGGCGTGACCTTCATGCCCACCGGCGGCATCGGCCCGCAGAACGTAAACGATTACCTTTCTTTCGGTAAGATCCTCTGCTGCGGCGGCAGCTGGATGGTCAAGCCCGAAATGATCGCCGCCGGCGACTTCGAGGGCATCAAGGCTCTTGTCCGCAACGCCGTTGACACCATGCTCGGCTTCAAGTTCAAGCACCTTGGCATCAACTCGGCAAGCGAGGACGAAATGAACGACACCGTGGCAACGCTCGGCAAGTTCTTCTCCTTCCCCGCCGACAAGCGCTCGGCCTCCACCTTTGCAAGCCCCGAGCTTGAGGTCATGTCCAAGAAGGGCCCCGGCGCCATGGGTCACATCGCCATTCAGACCAACAACGTAGACCGCGCGGTCTATCATCTTGAGCGCCGCGGCGTAGAGTTTGATTACGACTCGGCTACCTTTGACGCAACGGGCGCCAGAAAGTTCATCTACATCAAGGGTGAGATCGGCGGCTTCGCTTACCACCTTGTAAAGTAATCCGGCTGCTATGGCAGATTTTATTCTGGCAAAGCTCGCCGCAAGCGACAGCAAGACCTACGAGGACCACGGACCCATCAACGTCGTCATCAGCGGTGACAGCGTATCGCACGGTGCCGTAAACGGCTTCTTCGATTATCACACGCTCTACCATAACCGTCTGAGACTGATGATCAACAAGAAGTTCCACCTCCTCCCCGTCAACATGATCAACACCGCCTTCAGCGGCAAGAGAGCCAATTACGGTGACGATAATTTCGACCGTGACGTGGCGGCGCACAATCCCGACCTCGTGATCGTGTGCTTTGGTCTGAATGACATCAACGTCTCGCTTGAGGAATACCTCACGCCCCTGTGCAGTATTTTCGACAAGTGCCTCAAGCATAGCTTTGACTGCATCTTCATGACCCCCAATATGCTCAACACCTACGTGGCGGAGGATACCGCCGAGGGTCTGAAGGGCTACGCCAAGACCACGGCAGGCTACCAAACGAGCGGCCGCATGGATACCTACATCGCGGCGGCCATCGAGGCGGCCCGTGAGCGCGGCATTCCGGTTTGCGATTGCTACGCCAAGTGGAAGGCGCTGGCCGAAAGCGGCGTGGACACCACGATGCTTCTTGCCAACCGCATCAATCACCCCACGCAGGAAATGCACAAGCTTTTTGCCGATTCGCTCTATGAGCTGATCTTCGGCGCGCCGTACGATGGCAAACCCATCGACGACCACTTCAACACCATGTACCAAGGAAATTAATTATACGAAAGGAATTTTCATCATGAAAAGAATCATCACATTCGGCGAGCTGATGCTCCGCCTTGCACCCGAAGGCTACCTTCGCTTTGTTCAGTCCGACCGCTACGGCGCAACCTACGGCGGCGGCGAGGCAAACGTTGCCGTTTCGCTTGCCAACTACGGCATGGACGCCGCATTCGTTTCCAAGCTCCCCGCTCACGAGATCGGCCAGGCCGGCGTAAACTCGCTTCGCAAGTTCGGCGTTGACACGCGCTTCATCACCCGTGGCGGCGACCGCGTTGGTATCTACTTCTGCGAGAAGGGTGCCAGCCAGCGTCCCTCCAAGGTTATTTACGACCGCGCAAATTCGGCCATCGCTCTTGCCACCACCGAGGACTTCGACTGGGCCAAGATCTTTGAGGGTGCCGATTGGTTCCACTTCACGGGCATCACGCCGGCTCTGGGCGACAACGTTGCCGCTATCTGCCTTGAGGCTTGTAAGATGGCTAAGAAGCTGGGTCTGAAGATCTCCTGTGACCTCAACTACCGCAAGAAGCTGTGGACGCGCGAGAAGGCAGGTCAGGTGATGGCCGAGCTTATGCCCTACGTTGACGTTTGCATCGCCAACGAGGAGGATGCAGGTGACGTATTCGGCATCAAGGCTGAGAACACCGACATCACGGGCGGCAAGCTCAACCACGAGGGCTACAAGAGCGTTGCTAAGCAGCTGGCTGACCGCTTCGGCTTCGAGAAGGTTGCCATCACGCTTCGTACCTCTATCAGCGCCAACGATAACGACTGGGCGGCTATGCTCTATGACGGCAATGACTACTACTTCAGCAAGTCCTACCATATGCACATCATTGACCGCGTAGGCGGCGGCGATAGCTTCGGCGCAGGTCTTATTTACGCTTCTCTTTCGGACTACGAGCCTCAGGCTACCATCGAGTTTGCCGTTGCGGCAAGCTGCCTGAAGCACTCCGTTGAGGGTGACTTCAATATGGTCTCGGTTTCCGAGGTCAAGAATCTCGCAGGCGGCGACGCTTCGGGACGCGTACAGAGATAATCAATCCCCCCATTCATAAAAGCGGAATCCAAACGGATTCCGCTTTTTTCTGCAAATTGATGTTTATCGGTCTGGCTACGCTTGAACGAAGGTGGCGTGCAAACCAAGCCTCCCTCCGAG